>NZ_LZHN01000024.1:0-56613 GCF_001690435.1 Gilliamella sp. Nev3-1
GATGTCTAAAGAAAAATTTGAACGTACAAAACCCCACGTTAACGTTGGTACAATCGGCCACGTTGACCATGGTAAAACAACTTTAACTGCAGCAATTACTTCTGTTCTTGCTAAAAAATACGGCGGTCAAGCTCGTGCATTCGATCAAATCGATAACGCACCAGAAGAAAAAGCACGTGGTATCACCATCAATACTTCACACGTTGAATACGATACACCAACTCGCCACTATGCGCACGTAGACTGCCCAGGCCATGCTGACTATGTTAAAAACATGATCACTGGTGCGGCACAAATGGACGGTGCTATCTTAGTCGTAGCAGCAACTGATGGTCCTATGCCACAAACTCGTGAGCACATCCTTTTAGGTCGTCAAGTAGGTGTTCCTTACATCATCGTATTTTTAAACAAATGTGATATGGTTGATGACGAAGAGTTATTAGAATTAGTTGAAATGGAAGTCCGTGAACTTCTATCTCAATACGATTTCCCAGGTGATGACACACCAGTAATCCGTGGTTCAGCGCTTAAAGCATTAGAAGGCGAAGCAGCATGGGAAGACAAAATTGTTGAATTAGCTGAAGCATTAGACAGCTATATTCCAGAGCCAGAGCGTGATATTGATAAACCATTCCTATTACCAATTGAAGACGTATTCTCAATTTCAGGTCGTGGTACAGTGGTAACTGGTCGTGTTGAACGCGGTGTAATCAAAGTGGGTGAAGAAGTTGAAATCGTGGGTATCAAACCAACAACTAAAACCACTTGTACTGGTGTTGAAATGTTCCGTAAATTACTTGACGAAGGTCGTGCGGGTGAAAACGTTGGTGTATTACTACGTGGTACAAAACGTGAAGAAATCGAACGTGGTCAAGTACTTGCAAAACCAGGTTCAATCACTCCACATACTGATTTTGAATCAGAAGTGTATATCTTAAGTAAAGATGAAGGTGGTCGTCATACTCCATTCTTCAAAGGTTACCGTCCACAGTTCTACTTCCGTACAACTGACGTAACAGGTACGATTGAATTACCAGAAGGCGTAGAAATGGTAATGCCTGGTGATAACATCAAAATGACAGTATCATTAATTCACCCTATCGCGATGGCTGAAGGTTTACGTTTTGCGATTCGTGAAGGTGGTCGTACTGTTGGTGCTGGTGTGGTTGCTAAAGTTATTAAGTAATCTGCCTGCTACTATAAAGAGTAACCAACTGTTACTCTTTACCATCAAACAAAAAGTGCACAGTGTGCACTTTTTGGATAACCGCTATTTATTTTATAAAAAAGATGTAACCTATTGTTTCAACTTCCGATAAAGCCAAAATCAGCTCTTTTCGAAAAGATCCCCTATTACCAAGATTAGCTATATTTATAATCAATCATAAATAAACATTAGTTGCTTTTCTAGTATTCTTTATTAACTTCGAATGATCGTGCGCTACCAACAAGCTAATTACCTCATTTTTCCGCTGCGTTCACTAAGCGTCCTTCGTGGTATGTCGATATAACTATTTTTCATAAATTATTAAGTTAAAATTGCCAACAAGCTAATAGCCCAAACCAGCTTTTTTCAACTTCTAACAAACGCTTGCTTATACTCGCATAAAGAAATGCATACACCAAAATCAACCTATTTTTAGCGCATCCTTAGCATCATAAAATTTTAGTTTTTATTTATGCTTAAGTATTTACGTTAAAATATATGTTGATTGATTATTAGCGTGCAAAAAAATTCTTCATGGAACAACAGCACACCGCCATAATTGCGTTGGAATTTTAGCGTTTCTTTCACTTTCACTGTTAGCGAAACATTCTACATATCATTCTATTTATATCATATTCAAAATGTTTTTATTCTTTACAAACGGCATAACCTTTCAAATGATCCTCAAGCATACCAATAAAACCATCATGATTATGTACAACATGGGAAATTAGCTTTCCGTCAACTACCTGTGAATCAGAGGTCCAGTATCTAGAGGTAAAATTAGGCGGAGCATAATATTCTTGCCATTCTGAATCAGGATAAGACGATTTTGTCGTCCATCCCCACTCACTAAAAATTGAATCACCTATTGCTCGAGTATAACTATTAGAATGAGTAAGTTTATCAAAACCTAATTTTGCGGTATCACCATCATATCGAGGAGAATTAGTTAATTGAGCACGACTCAACATATTTTGTAATCCTCCACAGTGTTGTTTCACAGTTTCAAATTCTCCGCTAAAATTTTGTGGCACCCCCCAAATAGAAGTTGGGTTAAAATGATAATCATGAATGACTGATGTATCTCTTTTTAAGATCGCTCTTACTGTAACACGCCCCGAAGGCTTATTATTCAGTTTTACTATACCATCTTGATCAATAGAAACGGCTCCACCTGAATTACTCACCACTTGGTAACGATAGTCTGTTTGAGCCCTCATCATAACTAACTGAAATTTTGCACCTGGAAACCCTGTTGTTGGGAAAGTGCTTAATGAAACTGTAGGTTTTGCTTTAAAACCATAATTTGGTACATAATCCTGAGTATAACCACCACCCACAAGTGGATGTCTACTGGAATATTCGGGCCGATTAAAATAATAGGCGCCAGTTGCTAAATCCATTCCAATCCATTGATATTCTGGGTGAACAATTGTGGAATTTGGTTTTGCATAACAAATTTGTGATATGGGCGCTATCTGATACGTTTTGGCTAGAGCAATAGGTTCACTTTCTTTTGGGATCCCATACGCTGAATACGTTTTGACATTAGTTTTAATGATGAGTTTTAATGGCATTGCATAACCACTGCCACAACCTATGATTTTTTTCTTATCATCACCCTCTATCCGTTTTCCTGTATTGTCATACCACCAATAATAGGTCGTTTCTAATTTAAACGGAACGCTCGGATCGGCATTATCGCCATCAATATCACGGTAATTTTTCACTTTATCCAAATTCTTGGAATCATATTTTGAAATAGTAAAATCATTAAACGTTAAATTGCCGTCAAACTCTTTAATTTCACTCGCTTTTATATTACCACTGGCTTCACTATAAAAAATACCATTCACCGTAAAACCTTGCTTATCTGCACTGGATAACGCGATAACCTCAGGCGCATTGCCTATAATAACATGAGTTGTGGTCGCACTAAGTGCCGAATGAGCATAGCTAGAAATCACTAGTTGTGAGAATAAAAACAATGTTGTTTTTTTAGTTAGTTTAGGCTTCAAGCTTGTGAAAAACGACGTCGCTTTAGTCGTAAGGTTTGGTAACCTAAATGAGTTAGGTTTAAAAACTCGGATTTTGTGATTATTTGAGAGATTTAAGGCATAAAACTGACATGCCTGATGCCTGATGCCTGATGCCTGATGCCTGATGCCAAAGATGATACTGCATTTTGTACCGCCCGTCAATTAAATTTTTGTTTTCTTTCACTTTTTTAGAATCATCTGCTCACTTGATGAGCTTTTTTAATCGATAAAAGTATAACTGCAAAAAAAAATCTTGGCTAGTGCTTTGGGTGCTTTTTTGTAAAAAAATAGAAAAAAGAAGCCGATTTGTTCTTTTGTATTTTCGTGATTTTTCTAGTATTAGGATAGGTTAAAATAGCTGTATTTTGAGTATTTTAAATTTTGCTGGTAAAAAAAGTTATTGATAACAACAAATGCTAAAACACCTAAAACAACATAATTTACAAAATAAGTTTATTTTCCGTTTAAAAATCAGTCAGAAAACCCATTGATTTTATTGAAGTTTTTATTTTGGCATTTTAATAATAAAATCAAATGTTTATGTAAAGTTACAATCAATCCATCCGCTGTGCTTTTCCCATTTTTTTTAAAAAGACTTGCTGTTGTACAAATAGTTCATACAAAGTAATTTCGTGATAATCAATCTGATGTTGCTTGGCAATTTGTTGAATAATTTTCGTCAGGTGTTGATAGTGACGATGGCTGAAACCAGGATATATATGGTGAGTTAGATGTAAATTTAATCCACCTAACCAATATTCTAAAATGGGAAACTTTAATCGCCAATTAAGCGTAGTATTAAATACATGTTGTATCGAACCATGTGGCATAAGACCAAGTTCGGGCGCTTGATAAAAAGTCGCTTTTGCCCAGTGGGTGCCAAGAATCAGTATGACAAAAATCAGTGAAGCAAAAAATTGACTTAAACCATAGACAATGAGAATAAACCATAAACTAAATTGAGGACAAATATATATTGGAATAACAATAGCCAAACTAACATGTAAAGCCTTAATAACCAAAAAGGCAAACCAACCAACTATGCCATGATGGGTAAATTTGTTTTTATTAAAATTTAAGCCTAACCGATCTTGCCAATCAAACCACCAAATAATTGCAGGAAAGGTCATTCCTGCCACTAATGGCCAGTAATAATGCTGATAACGCATAAACCAATGGTGCACTTGGAAAGGTGTTTGCCTAAGCACGCCATTATACTCAATATCTAGATCATAATGTTCAATATTAGTAAAAGGATGATGCTGCACAACATGACGAATACGCCAGCATTCTGGATCAATCCCAAGTGGAATGGTAATTAGTCGATTAAGCCAAGTATTTGCGTTGCTTGATTTAAAAAATACATTATGTGATGCGTCATGCACCACATTAACCGCTAATAGTAGGGCGAGCGAACTAAACATAAAATAGCAAAGAGAGAATAGATATGCTGATTGTTGAAAAAGCGCGCAACAGTAAAATCCTATACACAGAACTAAGAGTAAACCTAACTTTAAATACATGCCACTATTTGCATAACGATGATCATTTTGGGAAAGTAAATAATCTTTTGCTGCCGTATTTAATGCTTCTCGCAATAATATATCTTGCTCATTACTAAACCGTAGTGTGGGATGTTGTGATTGTGGTTGCGGCTGTGATTGTGGCTTTTGCATTAGTCTGACTCTGAATAGGAAGTTTGTTTATTCGGATTTTGTGCCATTTTACGGATAAATTGTTGCTGTTGAGTGAGTAACTCAAGATAGCCTAACCTGCGATAAGGTAATTGATACTTTTGTGCTAATCGTTCAACAATTAGCATTAATGCTGGATAGTGGCGATGGCTCCACCCAGGAAACAGATGATGAGTAAGATGTAAATTTACCCCACCTAATAATTCGTTAAATATTTTGGGGGATGGGTACCAGTCACAACAGGTAGTAAATTGCTGGTAATACCAACCATGCTCTATTTTGCCATCTTTGGGTGCTGTATAAAATGCAGGATCGACCCAATGTGTCCCTAAGAGTAAGCATACAACAATTAAAGATGAAAGCATTTGTGTGATAAGATAAACCGATAGTACACCATACCAGCTAATATCCGCCGAAGATAAAATAAGTATCGGTAGCATTAGGGCTATGATGAAATGCAAAATTTTGCTACCTAAAAATAACCCCCATCCTGTGAGACTGGTTAAGTTTTTTTTGTCTGATGCTAGCGCAGTTTTACCTAATTGATCAGACCAATCAAATACCCAGGCAATATAAGGTAATGATAACCCAGCAATAAAAGGCCAATAAAACGACTGAAATCGCATGTGTGGGTACCATTTTTGAAATGGCGATTGGCGAAAGACACCATTCTCTTCCATATCAAGATCGTATTTGTCGATATTAGGATAAATATGATGATAATCAACATGCCTAACTTGCCAATAATGTGGATCAATACCCAAAGGTAATGTCACCAATCGCCCAAAAATGCGATTTGCTAGTCGAGTTCGAAAAAAAACATTATGGCAAGCATCATGTTGTGCATTAATATTGGCTAGCATGGCTGACATAACAAAACCAAAATAATAAAGCGCAAATAACCCGATAGTCACTTGATGTAAGCTGAAGAAATAACATACAGCACAAAGGAATAATAATAAGAAATTCTTAAACAATAATGAGCTATTAGCAAAACGATGATCGCCTTTTTGAGCCAAATAAGCTTCAGCTTCTGCCATTAATTCTTGATGAAATGGTTCATCATTATTGGTGTAGTGCAACTTAGGTGATGGTTTAGTTGGCATGATATTTTCCTATAAGCCACGTAACATAAGTGATTGAGCCATGTATTGTCATCAAGCCTGCAAATAATAGCCAGTAAAATGGTGGCCATTGCCAAAAGATGGCAAAAAATAGAGGGATCAACCAGCACAAGACAAACCAACTAACTATTCCCCAGTGTTTGCCTTCCGCCATGCCTCCTAAGGCAATACTACCCAATACCAAACAGCCAAATAATAGATACTGCGTCATGGTAACATTATGGTAACCGTAGCCATAATCATAGACGTAGCTTAATACCAAGCCAAATAGAAATAAGCCACCACTCACTAATAAACCATGCGGTAAGCGATAACGGGATAAACTAGGGGAATAAGGAATGTTGAATAATGCCATAAAAGGTAACATGCTAGCCCAAAAAGGGTTTTGTGACATAATGCCATGGCTACCATAGGTAATCGTTTTATCGACAGGCGTTGTTTCAAACGTACCGAAAAACTTATCCCAGAATATAAATGACCCTGAAAAATTATGATTAGCATAATAATAGTCTTTAAGATGATGGACTTTATGATGCGTTGGAGTAACCAAAATCTTTTCTAATATACCTAATTGTGGGGTAACAGCATTGTGATTAAAAAATTGAATCGAATAATGAAAGATCGACACGGCAATAAAAATTGGTGTTGGAACACCTGCAATAGCCAATAAGGCAAAAAATGGGATTGAAGTAAGCGATGAATACCACGAATTACGGATAGCTAAAGATAAATTAAAATGTTCGCCTTGATGATGCACCATGTGAATTGCCCACAATAGTGGTATTTTATGATGTAAACGGTGTTCCCAATAAAAACCAAAATCCCAAGCCAATAAGGTAAATATCCAAGTTAAAATGATCGGCACATGGATAAACAGATTAAAACTAAAATGCGTATAAAAAAAATGGTAGCAGACTAATTCAAGCCCACGAAACAACCAAAGCATTAAATGCCCTGAGTTTAAATTAAAAATAATATCAGACCAGTTAACGGTTACTTTTTTTATATATTGTAAAACGAAAGCTTCTGCAACAATCAAGATTAACATTATCACAAAAGGTAAAACTAAATCCAACATAATAAGATTCCTATTGTTCTAAATTTTGTTTAATTAAATAAGAAGATCCGTAACGCACACCATATCCCACCATCAACGCTAATGCGATCCCACCAAGAAAATCAACAAACAAGTGCCGCCTAAGTTGGATAATTGAAAAAGCAATTGCAATGCCCCACAATACCAATAATATATTACGCTGAGGATGACACTTATCTAAACTCCCCCAAATTGCAAGCAAGGTTAAAGTAATATGTAACGAAGGAAAGCAGTTAACAGGAACATCAATATCAATCAGTTTAGCTAATAGCCAAGAACTGATTGAAGTACCAGTATCGACAGGAAAATCCATCGAGGTCGGAAAAATAAGGTAACAAATCCCTGCAAGAAAGCCACTTAATATAAAACAGATAGACATCCAAAGTAAGCGATGATAAGGAGCGACTAAAAAACAAATTGGGATGATCAAAAAGAACGAAAGATAAAACCAAATAGCATGAGGTGTAAAGGCAATCGATTGGTCAATTATCGAAGGGGTAAGTAATGTCGGCTCGCCTTGTAGCTCACCCGCACTACGGTAAAATACCCCCACACTAAGCCATCCGAGCAATAAATAAGCTAATCGTATAAGACAAGACTTCATTAACTTCATTGGCTACCTCGCTCACGAATGATCCGCCGTCTTTTTTGTGCAAAGTCTTTGGGTAGTGTAACAACTGGCGTAAGCTTCCAGATTAGCGCGTCAACCTTGGCACCTTGTTGAATAAAATGAGCCGTTAATGCCTGCTGACACTGGCTTAACTGTTCTTTTGAGCAACTGCCAATGAGTTCAATACATTGATCGTTGTGCTGAATCAGGCGGTAATCACAGGTTAGCGGTAAGGTATTGGCTATTACTCGACTGCAATAATCAGCAAAAATGGTTAATGGTTTCCCATGTTGATCTGTTAATACAAGCTGATCATCACATCGTCCTTCAATATGTGAAATCGCCATTCCTTGCCAGCCACATTGGCATGGCGTTTGGCTACGAACTAAAATATCATCTAATTGATAACGTACGATAGGCTGCGTTTGACGAGTAAAATCGGTGATAATTGGCATAAAACGATCTTCATCTAACCAATGAGGTTCAATATAGATAAACTCTTCATTTAAATGCAAAGTGCCTAGTGGACAGGTTGCAGCAAGAAATCCTTCGGTGGCTTGATAAACTTCAGCGAGCTGATTAAACGCTTGTTTGATAAGTTTTTTATCTTGTTCTTCGAGCACTTCTGCGACAGATATGACTAAAATAGGATTGACAGTTAACTTGTCGTTGAGTTTTTCGGTTGCAAGAGCGCGCAGTACCTGTGCAGGGGCAATAATAATAGTTGGTTGATAGTCATCCAGCGATTGGATCTGTTGTTGAAAATTATCAAACAACCCGTAAAAACGAAAGGTCAATCGATGACTATTAGTACTATGATAAAGATGATTATCAGCTCTTAAAAACAGTGCAACACGTTCTTCTTTCCATAGCCCGCGTGGCAACATTTTTGCCAGCATGCCTCCAGCCCAAATTTGTTGTTCTTTTGGACTAACCACAAAAATCCCTCGTTGCCCTGAAGTTCCTGAAGATAATCCCACACTAAACTTACCCATTTTGGCGCTAAAATCGCGCTTTTGCTCGCTTTGTTGGGCTAATGCCAATAACGCTTGGCTATTAAGATTTGCGGTATTCATTTGATCAAAATTCGCCATCATCAATTGTTTGTTCATCAGTGGCCAAGTATCAAAGGGTTGTTCAATAAATCGACTAAAGTAAGGGCTTTTGCTTAATACACGCTGTTTAAATTTTTCTAATTGTTTACGTTGATATGCTTCAAGATCAGCTCGGCAGCTAAATGTTAAGCGTTTGGTGCGCCAATAATACCAAAGTATTTTTAGTAGCCTCATTGTTCATCCTCATGGCTTAAATAAATGGTAACATTAGGTTGATAAGAAAGTTGGTGTAGTTGATTAAGGGTTTGATGATAGGCGCGTGGATCGTCCATAATGAGTTGCGCCAAACGAGACGGCTTTTTTAACTCTTTATAATTAGCTTTAACCCATGCAGCATCGCTAGCCAAAAGTGTCCACCCCTCATCAGTCAAGATAAATGCGCCAATGTGACCAACTGCATGACCAGGTAAAGGCACTAAAATTACCTGCCTTTTGCTATTAGGTAAAATATAGCCATGCGTAAAAGGAGATAATTCAGGTGCTAAAGTGCAACACTCAAATTGTTCTAAAAAACTAACACGCTGTTCAAAATTATCAGGAATAAGATCGGGAACAAAACCTTGCTTAAGGGCAAAAAAGCCATGTAGCGGTTTGACCGTTTGCCAACCTTTTTGGGAACAAATAAAACGACTGTGAATAAAATCTTTCAATCCCGCAATATGATCACCATGAAAATGTGAGATAATCACATTTTGTATACTGGCAAGATCAATACCCAAAGTCACAAATTGCGCTTTTAATGATTCGTCTTGCTTTAGATAAACTGGGGTGGTTTTTTGATAAAGTTTGAATATGCCAGATTGGGTATATTGTTGAAAATAATCAGCATATCCAGTATCCCACAACCAGCGATAGCCATCAACCTCAATTAGCCAAGCACGTGCCGGAAACTGGCAAACATGAAATCCAGCCCCCCGCATAACCATACACGCAATATGAGTACAGTATCCAGCTTTAAATGGGATTATTTTAGCCATCTTATACCATTCCACTTTCCTGCAACCAGCGCGCTGTCAGCACAATGCTTTCATTAAGATCATATAAAGGTTGATAACCTAGACGTTTAATCGCCTGCTGTTGGCTTAAAGTCATATCAAAATATAATGTACCAACGCTATAACGCGTTAGTAGTGGTTCTTTATGAGTTAAAGCCGATACCCCCTCAAGCACAGTAGCGATACCGTAAAGTAGTGGATAAGGGAGTGAGCGAATTTTATAATCGAGTTGCAATTGATCAGTTAACAACGCCTTTAATAATTGATTAAGCTGACATGGTTGTTGATTGGTAATATTAAAGGCTTCACCCGACAATACTTGCTGCTGAGTTGAGGCCACAAATAAAGCATAAACTACATTTAGCACAAAGGTAAGATCCAAATAAGCTTGCCCTCCTGCTGGCAAATATAATATACCGCCAGTACGTTTTAATAATGCAAGCATACGAGGAATAATCACACGATCATGTGGTCCAAATATACCTCTCGGTCTTAATATTAGATAAACAGTTTCACGATAGCGTGTAACACATGTTTGAATATGCTGTTCGGCTTGATATTTGGTATCAGCATAATGATTAGCAAAGCGTTTAGCTTGATATTCTTCAGAAATATGATGGTGGGATTTAAAATCAAAATAGATCGATGGTGTGGATACATGAATAAAGCGCTTAATCCCAAGTTGACCTGCAATATCGGCTAATTGTGAGGTCACTAAAACATTAGCCTGATAAAACCATTCATAGTTACCCCAAGGGGATGATAACGCAGCACAATGCCAAACTATATCACAATCTCTCAATAATTGGTGATAATCCATTTTGCTCGCCGTGACTAAATCAAGCTGAGTAAACGTAGCACCTAGCGCAACAAGTTGCTTCCCCACCTCATTATTGCGCCCTGTTGCATGCACTTGATGACCTTGTTTAAGCAACCACTCAACTGCATTACGACCTAAACCACTGGTCGCACCAGTAACTAAAAATCTCATGGCAATAAAATCATTCCCCCTAAAGTAACCCCAGCAGCAGTACCTATTAACATGGCAGGTTTACCAGAATTAAATCGTTTAGTTATTATTGCTTCATGCAATGCACTAGGTATCGAAGCGGCCACTTGATTACCGCGAAAGCGGTAGATATCAATTAGCACGTCACTTGAAACATTAAGTCGTTTACGCATATGTTCCAAAGACAAATGGCTAGCTTGATGAGGAATAACCGTGGCAATATCGGCAAGAGTTAAACCAGCTCGATTTAATAAGCGAGCTAAATATGGCTCAATTAACGATGATACCAGTTTAAATAACGGCTTACCCTGCATATGGAAAAGGCAATCAGTTTCATCCATCCCTGTTCTAAGATTTCGGCGGCTACCTCCACCGCGAATTTCACATAGATCAATACCATCGGTATAAGTCTCTAACAAACAAGAAAGAATACCACTGCGACCATCACCTTGTTCGACAATAGCACAAGCAGCTCCATCACCAAAGATAAATGAAGATTCTTCATCTTGCCAATCTAACCCTCGTGAAGCCAAATCTGCCGAAACAATAGCGATTCGCTTATAAGCACCAGAATTTAATAGCCCAGCAGCAACTTGTAACGCACTAATAAAGCTCACACAACTGCCATTAACATCAAAGCAGGTAATATTTTTGGAAAGTGAACTGGCTTTTAGAATATGGGTTGCGGTATATGGTAGGGCTTGGATAGGAAGTGCACAAGCTGAAATTAATAAGTCAATCGATTTTGCGTCTATATCACAACGCATTATAGCATCATTAATCGCTTGGGCGGCTAAATCGGCTTGACTCAATTGCTGATCAGCGTGATAGCGATAAAGGATACCTGAACGCTTAAGCGAATAACCAGCAGGTTTATTCAGCCTTTTATCTAATTCGTCCGCATCAAGTTTATTTGGCGGTAAAGCAATACCGGTTGAAATAATTTTAATAGGGATTACCGTTTTGTTTAGCACTTCATTGTTTTTTAACAAAAGATATACTCCAAAAACTATCTTTTGCCAATTATTATAGTACTCTATTTAATTCTAATAAACTTTTTTTAAATTATAGGTTATTAGCAAACAAAGACTAATGTTTTGCCGATTTTTTAATTTTAAAACTAATTCCACTTAAGTTGTATAACTTGATAGTGTTAAGTACACTGCTGTTTTCATTTTCTCCCGCCTCTGAATTGTAGATTTTGAAAAAGATAGTGTAAATACCCCAAACTTAGTTCACAACTCACATTGAAAATTAAGCTACCTGTTTTAGTATTTTATATTCAATCGGTGCCATATTATTTAACGCCTTATGTGGTCTTTCAATGTTATTCGTTAACCCATCTTCGGTTATTCTCCTTGCTTATCCTAAGTTGTTAAAAAGATATAAATCGAGCAATTCAGTGCGATAAGTACGATTAAATCGTTCAATATAACCATTATTCTGACTATCATGATTTTTTAATCTGTTAAGTAAGCTGTTGTTTTAAATCATCCGGTAAAAATGCCTGAAAATAATCAATTCTGCCGTCATTAAAGGTTATTTTGATATTGCTATTTTGTTGTAGGGCAAATAAGGCAAGCGCTTGTGCTCGATATTGCTGGTTTTGTTTTTCAGCATAAACGAGGTTCGTTTGATATACTGAAATCTCTCGATAATTTAATGTTTGTAAAGATGGTAATTCAGCTAATCTTGCAATGGTTGAAAGCTCAATATTTGCATAGCATAACTCAAGCTGTTTAACCTTATTTAAAAGCCCACGATCTAAGCATTGGTTAAATAATGAATCCTCAATTGACCAGATAGATAGGTTATCGGCAAATATATCTTGTTTTGCCAATAAATCATCAAAGGTTTTAAAATCAAGACCTAAATCATCTCGAGGCACTAATAGTGAGACATAAGCATAATCATCCTCAATAATTGCACGACTGATCTGTTTTTGCTCGTTGAAATATAATTTTATGTTGCCTGAATGATCTGTTCCTGCATAATCTAAATAGCGAGATTCAATCCTTTTATATGCATTATTTTCCCACTCCAATAACCACTCTCTATCTCCGATTGTTTCGGTAATATCGATATGCTTTTCTTCGTACTTTCTTATCCGTCCTGTACCATCAGGATAATAACTAATATCTTTTACAATCCAACCGTTAATGCATAGAGATTCACCCAATAGGAATCCTGAAGAGTAATCATAAAATAAACCAGTAAAAGGTTTTCCTTGATAAGTATAAGGAATATCATTCATTTCATAATCAAAGTCACCGCTATGTAGCAATTCATAATCGACTTTTGGCTGACCGTTAGCCTCAAAAAAGCCGTAATCTCGACTACCTGTAATAACGCCATCGGTGATTTCGTATACCTGATAAAGCTGATTGTCACGATGATCATAAGCTTCGCCATTAAATGGCGTATCGTTATAAAAGTAGTAATTACTGCGCTTTTCTAGTTGATTGAGTTCTATTCTGACTATCATAATATGGATTCCTTAATTTTTTACTCTATTTAATCATCAACCCTTCCGGTTGGAATGTGAATGCCTTTTGATTTGGATAGAATACCACTACAGTGTCGGCAGGCCGGGAATGCTTTACCTTGCTCATATTCGGTTAAGCGAATGGTATACACTTCAATTTTGTCTAGATATTCTTCAACATTTTTCCCTTTTGCCTCTAATTGTTGAAATACATTATTGGTGGATAGCACTTCAGCATGCATTCCCGGCAAGCCATCAATTATACGAAACTGTTGATTATTATCAATAAATTCTCTAATTAATCGTTCAGTGATTGGATGCATTTCAGCAAAGGCTGGGGTAACATTAGGATATAAGCTACTCGAATCTTGATAAGACTTCTTCAATAACGTCATATATGCGTCTGCATCAATAAATCGGTAATAAGTTGCATCGATCGCTTCAACAAGTTTCACTCTACCATTTTTTAACTCTTTATAATATGGCACTTCTAAATTATAAAAATTGGCTTGCGAAACAATTCCTTCCACCTCACAACGGGTTTGAGCTAAAGCTACACGCTTTGTGATATCTTTAGGTTTCATTCCACTATTTTTTAAAGCATTTAACTCATCTTCTAACTCTTTCTGACCTTTCTTTTTATTTGCATGGTTGGTATAAACCGTAGTTTTACTTTCGGATTCACTTGTGTTCGATTTTCTTGTACCTGAATCTAAATCGGTTGTGTCGGTAATTGCCCTCTTTTTTTCATTTAATGATGAGCGCTCTTTACCTTTAGTTAAATTTTTATTCAATACTGTATCAAAATATTCACCCGGTACCGCTTTTGCTTTGTTTTCCATACTTAATAGTTCCCACTTTTGTGGGTATATAGCAGATAACATTTTTTTTACGCCGTTATCATCAGTAATTTGGGCTGAAAGTATTTTGCTATATTGCGTATCTTTTGTGTATGGCATTAAACTGGGGATCTCATCAGCAATATTTGATACCGTATTAGGCGAAGCAGGTAATACCTGATTTTGTGTTTCCACTCTATTGGGTACTGGGGATGACTCTGTTTTTTGGCTCGGTATGTTGCTTGGTATCTCAGAGAGCGAATTTTCAATACCCGGTTTTGGGAAATGTTCTTCACCTGAAATATATCGATCTATCTTTTCCAGGCTCATCGTGGTTTTAGAGGGAGACGGATCATTCTTTAATGCAGTAAGGTTTTTTTTGCTTCCGTGAATACTTACTGTGATAAGTACCCCATCAATAATGCCTCGCTTGATTAGTGCAGAGATTTTAGATAATTTGATATCGGCTGGTAGCGTTTTATTGTTCATCACCGAATAAACTGCTTCGGCTAGTTCTTCAGTTATCAAAATGCCTTGTAATGAATCTGCACTTATTTGACCTATTAATGTGATTTTAACGGCTTGTTTTTGGCTAAGATTGGTTAATAATAGTGTTTAATATTAATGTGTTATATTAGTTAAACCAGTAAGTGATAACGATTTAATGCTTTGGCTGAATAAGGGCTGTAAGCCATTCGATGCTTTATGAATAATAATTTATTAATCTATTAAATTTAAAATGATTTCATATTGAAACGGTATAGATTCATGAATATTTTTTACAAAAAATGATTGTATTTTTGTACCAATAAAATAGGAGGGATAATGTTTATATAAAATCCTTATATAAATAGTAAATCCATTCAAACAGCCAGGGGAAAGTAGAAAGTGTAATATGTCATTTAATCGTGAGGTATCATCCGTAAATATTGAGTGGTTACAAAGATAGGGGTTGAAGATTAACTGCTTGATATAATCAATATAATAAGGTGAGCGCATAAAGCGATTTTTGATAAAATGCCTTATGCGTTTTTAGTGAATTATTTTAATTATGAAGTGTAAACAACTCGGTGTTTTTCTACACTTTATTTCATTTGAAACAGTGACATACTTTGCATGGTCATAAAGGTATATTGCGCCGCTTGTAAATTAGCTTGTAGCATGACATATTCTGAGATTGTTTCGTACCAGTCAACATCTTCAAGCTGGCTAATTTGAGTTTGAAATTCAATATCTAATGTTTTACCTAGTGCGGTTAATCTATCAATTTCGGCCAATATCGAACCACCTTCTGCTCTCAGTGTTGAAATATTATTAAATGAATTGTCTATGCCGTGACGCGCTTTTGATAATCCATCCCTAAATTGTTGGACAGTCTCTTCATTGTCATAGTCTAAATCCATTTTTAACGCTTCAATTGCATAATCTATGCTTGCAAAAATATTACTTTCTGCGGGAGTTCCATCAGCTTGTTTAACATTTGCTCCCGTCATGAATACTTCAATGCCTGTAAAACTGAGTGCGATTTCTCGTGAGTCATCAATAAAAACGTTAACCGATGTTGTGCCGCCTACGTAACTCACTTCGCCAGATTCGTTTACAACAAAAGGTGGGGTGTCGTTTTTCTTGCCAGCAAAAAGGTAGTTGCCATTAGTATCTTTTGAGTTGGCTAATGATAACAGTTGATCTTTTAAAGCTTGTAATTTGTTGGCAAGATCTAATCTGTTTTCTTCATTTAATGTTTCGTTTGCTGCATAAATCAATGTTTCTTGAATTGTTTGGATAACGGTATTGGTTTCCGCTAAAATCGTTTCTTGACGGCTAAGTAATTTATCGGCGCTTTCACGGGTTGCTTGAAACTGTTCATTTTGCGCTTGAGCTTGTTTTATTATCAATGATTGTGATGCGCCCATTGGATCATCAGACGGCGATAAGATCTTTTTGCCCGTGGCTAAATGCAAACCAGATTTTTGCCATCGGCTATTGGTATTTAAAATACTTTGTAAGTTTTTTTGATAAAGTGAGTTTGTACTAAGGCGCATTTTTTATCCTTTTATCATTTAGTTAAACCTAAAATGGTATCAAATATTGTTGTTGCCGCATCTATCACTTTTGCATTAGCTTGGTAATACTGCATATATACCTGCATAGAGATATATTCTTCTTCAATATTCACTCCGGATATAGATTGATTTTGTTCATAAATTTGCTGAGTAATATTTTTGCTTGATTGGGCAGATATTTTAGCCGTTTGGGTTTCACTGCCAATATAATTGACTAAACTTGTGTAAGCACTTTTTAAGGTTGTTGTACCATTAACCAGCTTTTCATTTTGAATTTCTAGTAATTTGGCAACATTACGATTATCGCCTGCGCCATTTTCTTCATCATTAATACCCGTTGCGAGTTTATTAACGTCTTTGATTTGTAATTGTAATGATGAGGCAATATCGGCAACGGGTTTTATCATAAACGAGTCACCAGGCATTGCATTGCCATTGATCTCAATACAAAGCCCATCAAAAATTAACTTACCATCTTCAATTTCTGGTGTGATTTGTTTATGATCAGATAATCGGGTAACAACCCAATTGTCACCATCAAATTCAATTTTATAATCAGAAGCTTTTACGTCGCAAACTGAGTTAAATTCGATTTTTGCCGAGGCATTACCTTGATTTTTTATATTGGTTATACAACTAGGGGGATTGTAGTCAAATAACTTTTCACCCTGATTACCATTAATATCAACGCCTGACATATGCACTTCATTAAAACGTTCCGCCAAATTTAAGGCAATTAAACCTAATTGATTACGAGCTTCAGTTAATGGCCCGTCACGAAAAGTTAATAATCCGTTTAATGTGCCTGATATAATATTTTGGCTAGTCAGCTCTTGCGTTGCACCTGAATGATGCGTATAAATAATGGTATTTAATGTAGGATCGTCTTGCGATGGTTGTACCGATAATAGGTTAATCGAAGAGCCTTGGACTAAATTCAAGCCATTAGCAAGTGAAAGGTTATATTGCCCATTTTGTTCAGTAACGGTTATGCCAACGATTTCGCTTAATTCATTAACTAATTGATCGCGTTGGTCAAGCAATGCATTGGGTTCAAGCCCATTTCCCACCGCCTGTAAGTGTGAAATCTTTTGATTAAGTTCGGCAATTTGCTGAGTATAAGTATTAACCTTATCAATATTACTGCTTAATTCGGTATTCACATTGGCAATTTGATTTTTTAGGTTTTTTTCTGTTTTATTAAATTGATTCGTCAATGAGGTTAGATCGCTAATAACGGTTTGCTTTGTAGCAGCATCACCTGCATTTGAAGCAAGCTTCTTTAAGCTAGCAAAGAGGTTATTGAATTGTGATGAAATGCTATTATCATTTTCTGCTAATAAATTATCTACCTTCGATAATTCATTATAATAAGCTTTAATCGATCCATCTTGCGATTGTGATTGACGTAGCTGTCCTACAACAAAATGGTTAAAGGCGCGATTAACGGATGATACTGAAACACCATTACCCACAAAACCAAAACTATGTTGAGTTCCATTTGCTTGACGTAAAACTTGCTGTTGGCGATTGTAACCGATTGTATGGGCATTACTAATATTATTACTTATCACATTAAGCATATTTTGCGCTGCATTTAATCCACTAATTCCCGTATTCATCAATGAATTTGTCATAAAAACTCCTAAATATAATATATAGTTTCAGTTAATAACGTGATTATTAAAAGAAAGGGCTGTTTTCTATATCGGCGCAATTTCTCAAAACTTTAATGATTTTTTCAACCCATTAATGGATAGTTTGTCTGATTTCACTATCCAAAAGGTAATGTGTTTTGATTTTTGAAATTATTTGACTATTTGATTATTGCTCGATAATGGTTTTTGATTGTTTTAAAAAATCAGTACCTGTCATGTTATTTTCATTTTCAATATATTGTTGGGCATTTTTATTCAAAATTAAGATACTAATGCGACGATTGGCATCTTTGCTGTAGTTAGGATTGTTTAAGCTTACTGTATCAGCTAACGCAATAATGCGAATAATCTTATTGGAATCTAAGCCACCAGCAATGAGTTCTCTTCTTGATGCATTGGCTCTATCCGCCGATAATTCCCAATTACTATAACCACGATCCCCTGTTATATATTGCCGCTCATCGGTATGGCCAGATAAAGTGATTTTATTCGGTAATGAATTAATAATAGGTGCTAGTGCATGCAAAATTTCTTGCATATTGGGATCAATGGATGTACTACCAATACCAAACATGGGTTTATCATCGAAAGCTAAAATTTGAATCCGTAATCCCAGCTCAGTTAATTCAATAATAAGATTAGGCGCTAAGCTTTTAAGGCGATTATCTATCTCAAACGTTTCATAAATTTTACGTGCAGCTTCAAGAAGTAGATTTCTTTCAATATGTAGCTGTTCATATTCATTTTGTAATGCATTTAACATATGGGTTTTTTCTTCGCCGATTTGTTTACTCACATCATCGCCACCACCAGGGATCGGGCTTTCACTGTCGCTAATATTTTTCCCGCCATTGTAGCCAAGAATTAAGGGCGTTCTAAAGTATTCAGCAATACCTTTTAATTCTTGGGGCGTTGATGTAGAAATTAGCCACATAACTAAAAATAGCGCCATCATTGCGGTCATAAAGTCGGCGTAAGCGATTTTCCACGAACCGCCATGATGCCCGCCGCCGTGCCCCGATTTTTTTCGGACAATTATTCTTACAGACTTATCTTTCATTATTAATTATTTTCATTTGGATTAGTGTTTTTGTCTTTAACTTCTTGTATGTATTGTTCTAATTCAAAAAATGATGGTCTTTCATGAGAGAAGAGTGTTTTTCGGCCAAATTCAATACAAATTTGAGGAGCATAATCATGCATACTGGCAATAAGAATCACTTTGGTGCACTCTAACATTTTGACCACGTCAGCGTTTCTTTGCTTCAATAAGGCTGCTAGCGGTGACACGAAACCATAGGCAAGTAAGATCCCTAAAAAAGTTCCCACCATCGCATGGGCAATAAGTTCTCCAAGTTCACTTGCTGGTCGATCTGCTTGCGCTAGGGTATTAATGACACCCATGACCGCGGCAACAATACCAAATGCCGGTAAACCATCACCAATACTTGAAATGGCATCAACGGGTTTTTCGAGTTCATGAACGAAGGTTTCAATTTCTTCGCTCATGAGTGTTTCGATCTCAAATACATCCATATTGCCACTAATCATAAGTCGTAAATAATCAGTGATAAAGTCACAGATTCTAGGGTTAGCTAAAATCTGTGGATAGGCTTTAAATAATTCACTTTCATGCGGATTATCAATATCAGCCTCAATGGATAATCCTCCACTTTGTCGGATCTTCGTTAATACGCTGTACATTAAATTAATTAATGTTAAATAAAGCGCTTTATTATATTTAGAGGTTTTAAATAATTGTCCTAAAGATTGCAGCGTGGCTTTGATGACTTTCTTTTCATTACTGACAATAAAAGCACCAACTGCTGCGCCTCCAATAATTAACAATTCGAGTGGTTGAAACAGCACAGCTAAATAACCGCCACTTAGCACATAACCAAGTAGGGCCGAGGCGATAACGACAATATAACCTATAATGATTAGCATTGGTTTTTTTCTTTCTCCATAAAATAACAGCTAAATTGCTTTAATACTTATTTTTAATACTTATTTAAGCAGTGATCTGTCTAGTAGTTGATGAATTTAAATAACTTGGTCTTGATAACACTTTCATGCATCTTTCGTCATTTTCTTTTTGGGTTTTATTATTTTTATCCGCTCTTGATGGTGGTTGACATAAGCTACAAGTAAAAGTATTTCGAGGATGATAAGCATGAGTAATAAAAAGCCCACGGCATTCCGTGCAACAGGATTGTTGCATCACCTTTTTTTCGACAAATTTGACTAAAATCCAAGCTCTAGTCAGCCCTAAAACAGGTTCTTCTTTATGCGAACATTGACATTGTTCTAAATAAAGTTGATAAGCTTTTAAAATAGTTTGAATGCCTGACTTGAGCCCATTTCTCACTAAAAACGCATAAGCATTATAAAATATACTGGCATGAATATTGGGTTCCCAAGTCATAAACCACGATGTTGAAAAAGGCAATAAACCTTTAGGCGGTGGGCAACCTTGAATCTCTTTATACAGTTTTATCAGTTTATTTCGGCTTAAATTAGTTTCGCTTTCTAACATTTGAATTCTGCCACCAAGGGAAATTAATTTGATAGCGAGTTGGGTTTCTTTATATTTTTGAATAATACTTGTACCTGTCATCATCATTCCTTAGCTACTTATTGATTGAATCTAATAGCAAACTTGATAAAAGAATTCCTGTATGCATCTGTTTTATATCTCTGACGCGCGATTCTTCTGTTAGCTTTTTCATCATTTCTGCATTTTCAAATCTTAGCTGAAATATGAGCTGATTGGTTTCGGATAAAACTAACATCTGAGCAGTACTTAAATGGCTAAGTATGTCAGCGGTTTGTTCATCAATACCTAATCGATACATTGCCATTACTTTATCTTTCTCAAGCATACGCTGGCTTAACAGTAGTGTTGAAAGATTTAAATGATGTATGCATTTAAGAATATCGTCATCTAGTGTGTTTCCCAATTTAGTCACCAACCTATATCTGTTTTTTCGCATAAAAAAACGAAAATTAGTAAAATTAAAGTTAAATATTTTTTTGCGCCTAAAGTTACATTTTTAAATGCGAAAGGTCAATAAAAAAATCATTTCAATTTATTTTCGATTGATTACGATTTATTTAAATTTTTTTCTATTTCTTCTAACAAGAAACTTTACTTTGTATTCTTTTTATTGCTTGGCTATGCAATTGGCTTACTCTTGATTCACTAATATTCATTACCTTACCAATCTCTTTTAAATTAAGATCTTCTTGGTAATAAAGCGCTAGGACAAGTTTTTCCTTTTCTGGTAGATTTTCAATTTGTTGGTTAATAATGGTGTAATTTTCATCGCTGATAATTGCCGAAAAAGGATTGTTATCCTCGCCATGCTCAATGATGGCATCAATGTTATCTCCTAACTTTAGTTGGATCTCATCAAATGAGCATATCTGGCTATAATTCGAATCTAATAAAATTTTATGATATTCAGTAAGGGATAATTGCAAATACTCGGCGATCTGATGATCGTTAGGAGTGATGCCTAATGTTTTCTCTAATTCATTGATTGCCGCTGTGACATCTTTTATTTTTTTGCGAGTTTGTCTTGGTAACCAATCTCGGCTACGTAGCTCATCTAACATTGCCCCTTGTATCCTTGGAATAGCAAAGGTCGCAAAAGTATTACCTTGAGTGGCATCATAACGTTTGATTGTATCTAATAAACCGATATAGCCAACTTGTAATAAATCGTCTAGCTCAACCGTTGTCGGCAAACGAACTGCTAATTTTAAAGCTTCATTACGTACCAAATGAATATATTGTTTCCAATCGATTTGGTTTATTACACCATATGAGTTATATAAGCTATCATCCATTTTTTGAACCAATGTTAAGAAAAATGCCGAATAGTATTATGACGATAGTTAATGAATTTAATGGGCAGAATAAAGGGCGAAAAAATAGTTAATTATAATTATTAGCCATAACAACATTATAAAAATACTGTTATGACTATGTGTAAATTTTGAATGATCAAAAATGGGTAATTACAATTATTGTAATAAAGAAAGTACTGATTGTGGTACTTGGTTAGCTTGAGCTAGTACTGAAGTACCTGCTTGTTGCAAGATTTGACCACGAGTCATGTTTGAAACTTCTGTTGCATAATCAGCATCTTCAATACGGCTACGCGCAGAACTTAAGTTGTTTACAGTATTATTGATGTTGTTTACTGTTGATTCGAAACGGTTTTGTACCGCACCAAGTTGGCCACGTAATGCATCAATGTTTGATAATGCCTCATCAATTGTTTTTAATGGATCTGTGGTTAGGTCTTCACCTGAAATTTTAAATCCATCTAAACCAAGTTCAGTACTATCAATTTTTTTCAAATGGATTTCAATAGTTTCACCATCGTTTGCACCCACTTGAATTTTAAGCGTTTTATCTTCTGATAATACTTTAGAGCCGTTGAAATCAGTTTGTTTAGAAACACGATCGATTTCGTCTAAACGTTGATCGATTTCATTTTGAATTGATACTAAATCGCTTTCAGAATTGGTGCCATTGGCTGCTTGAACAGTTAATTCACGAATACGTTGTACGTTGTTATTGATTTCGTTTAACGCACCTTCAGTAGTTTGTGCAAGGGAGATACCATCATTTGCATTACGTGCCGCTTGCGTTAAGCCTTTAATGTTTGATGAAAAACGGTTAGCAATTGCTTGACCTGCTGCATCATCTTTTGCGCTATTAATACGCATACCTGATGAAAGACGCTCAATAGAAGTACTAAGAACGCTTTGAGAATTGTTAAGGTTATTTTTTGCCATTAAAGACATTGTATTTGTATTAATTACTTGTGCCATTTTTATCTCCAATAATATAAATATTAAAATCAACAAGATATTTAAATTTAATTCATAATTCTTGCTGACAAATAACTTATCGGTAACAAAATAGGGAACTTTAATCTTTTTGATGATTATTTTTTTATAGCAGCAATTTAGTTGTAAATTAAACTGATATTATTAAATATAATCATAGTATTATTTTTTGGAAATAATTTTCTAATGATTTTTTTATTCGAAAGAATAGATTATTATCAATTTATTAGATAAATATTTAAAGGAAGACTAAATTTTTCTAATTATCAGCCGATATAAACAATATTGAATAATTGTTATAGGTAGACTAAATCATGGCAATGAGCGCATTGGGAATCGGTTCGGGGATCGATCTTGGTGAAATTTTAAATCAATTAGAAGCGGCAGAAAAGACACGCTTAACACCAATCACTACTCAACAAAAAGCGATTAATGCCAAAATTAGTGGTTTTGGTAAGTTAAAAAGTGCATTAACAACATTTAATACAGCAACGGCAAAACTCCAAAAAAAAGAGTTATTTCAAAGCCGTATAGCGACAAGTAATAACGATTATTTTTCAGTAAAGACAAATAGCAAAGCGGTTTTAGGTGATTATGCGGTTACAGTTGATCAATTAGCAACTTCTCATCGTATTGCCACATCGGCAATCAATGATAAAAGTGCTCAATTGGGTAATGACAATGAAACTCGCACGATTACCATTGAGCAAGCCAATGGTAATAAACTAAATGTGACTTTATCTAAAGATGAAACATCTTTGGAATCAATAGCAAATGCTATTAACAATGCTCAAGTGGTTAATGAGGATGGCACAACAAGTCCTTCGACAATGAATGCGGCGATTGTTCGTTCGGGGACCGATGGCTATCAATTAGTGATTACGTCGAAAGAAACGGGAGAACAACAAGCCATTACCTCTATTTCATCCGATGATGATAAGTTAAACAATATTATTGGGTTTGACATTAATCAGGCGAGCAATAGTCCTATGTCTGAAGTTGCAAAAGCGCAAGATGCCAAGTTTTCGTTTAATGGTATTGCGATAACCAGCACTTCAAATACCGTTAAAGATGTAATAGATGGCGTTGATATTACGTTAAAAGAGATTACGACAACCAGCCAAAATCTTACTATAAGTGCAGATAACGAAAAAACAGAAGAAGCCATTAAAGAATGGGTCGAAGCATTTAATCAATTACAGTCAACAATATCAACGTTAACTAAATTCACCACAGAAGATAAAAATTCAAAGGAATTAAATAGTAGTAATGGTCCACTTGTTGGTGATGCGACATTACGCAATATTGACCAAAGTATCCGTTCTATCTTTGCCAAAGGACAATCAGGCGAATTTGCTGTTTTGTCGCAAATAGGCATCAATATGGACAAAAGTGGCCAGTTAACGATCAAAGAAAATGAGCTGAAAAAAGCACTCAATGAAAACAGCGATGCGGTAATGATATTATTTACTGGTGATGGTGAAAAAACGGGTATTGCTAACGAAGTTTTTGCCAAAGTGAGTGGATTTATTGATAGCGATGGCATGATTGATTCAGCAACTAATGGGTTAAATTCTACCTTAAAATCATTAGAGAAACGCCATGATCAAGTAAGCAATTCTATTGAACAAACTATTGAACGTTATCGAGTGCAATTTACCAAATTAGATATTTTAATTAACGAGTTAGATAGCATGAGTAATTATTTAACAACCCAATTTGACATGATGGCAAATTTAAAAAAATAGGGAGTAAATAATGTACCAATTAGGTTCTAAGGCCTATGAGCAAGTGAATTTAGAAACGCGAGTTAGCCAAGCATCACCTCATCAATTGATCGTATTATTATTTGATGGTGCGCTTAACGCAATTAAATTAGCTAGCTTGTATATTCAAAAAGGTAATATTGTCGGTAAAGGTAATGCAATTTCTAAAGCGATTAATATTGTTGATAATGGGCTTAAAAGCTGTCTAGATTTAGAAAAGGGCGGAGAAATTGCCGAAAATTTAGATCGTCTCTATCGCTATATTAGCCAACAGTTAGTTTTAGCTAATTTACATAATGACAAAGAAAAGCTACAAACTTGTTATGATCTGTTAAACAATATTGCCGAATCTTGGCGTGAAATTGCAAAATAAAAAAGGATGCTTATGCAAGGAAATAAATTATTAGAACAATATGAACAATTGAATTATGTCGTTGAACAAATGTTGATTAATGCACACGATGAACATTGGGAATCATTAGTCAGTTGGCAGGAAAAATATCAACAATTGTCTGAAAATCTTATAATAACAGGCGATTTTATCCGCATGGATACATTGCCAAAACAACATCGCGATATCATTCAGATGTATATAAAAAACATTTTAAGTTATCAACAACAATTAACTCAATTGATTATTACTCGTCATGCTCAGCTGAGAAAGATGATCGGCGAGCATGTTGATTATCAAAATAAAATAGACAACTATCAAGAAATGGCAAAATTAATGTGAGTTTGCAAACTGATTGGTTTGAGTTTTATTTATCAGATAAAGCTCAAGCCAATATGTTTATTCAACTCGTTTTAACAAACATATCTATTTAAAATAAACCGTTTTTTGTTTGATTATCTTCTTCTTTCTCATAAAAGATAACTGTGTCATTGGCATTTTTGGTTTGGATGATACTGCCAATGATTAATTTTTTTCAGGATAATTGAAAAACGTCTAAGAATGCTATTGTAAAATAGCTACGGCATACAATGTGCTTACACTGGTGCTGCGTATCTTTCGCAATAAGTTGCTCCCTTGGCATAAAAAACAATGTAATGGTTGGTTTCAGCATATCCGCAAACTAAATAAGGCGTTATTTGTGGGATAAGTTACCATATTACTTTTTCTTTTTTAAATTCGGGTACTAAATCTACCTTATTACAGATTGGTCCAGCAAATAGTTTAGCGTTATTAAGCTGGTAAACATTCTGTCCATCAGAAAAAGTTGTAGGGCAACTCACAACAGGGAATTGCGCATGGCAATTGATTGATACTATGCTGAGTAATAGACCAGTGAATAATATTGTTTTTTGAATATTATCACCTTGAATCTTTTATGTATTTCATTGGTTGTTTTTTTATTAAAAAATCGCATTATGTCGTTATTTTTTAATAGCAGAGTAAAAATGGTAAAGTTTTTTGAGTCATCAATTGATAACAAAAATAATATATTGCGTAGAAAAACAAGCATCAAAAATATGAACGATGCTTATTTTAAACTTGAATGGTGTGGTGCGTTGATTATCGCATTTAGATCAGAATTAATGGTTATCGGTAAAAGTAAAATGCAAAATTTAGGATATAGGAATGATATTTGATGCCATTAATTAAACATTCATATTCATAATTTCTTGATAAGCGGCAACCAGTTTATTACGCACTTGAATACCAAACTGCAATGAAACCGATGATTTTTGCATATTAACCATCACTTCATTTAATGACGTATTGGGATCGCCCATTTCGAAAGCTTTAGCGTCATTATGTGCTTGTATTTGTCGCTGACTTATTCCATCTAACGCATTTTTTAGCGCTAAACCAAAATTTTGTTTATCAGAAAAAGTTGATTGTTGTGAAGTTTCTGTTAATTGATTTAAGTTAGCGAATTGAATTGAATTTAACGTATTGATTGTATTCATGTTGATAATTACGTCTTGTATTTTTTTGTCAATGTGCCATTAAATTTATCATAAAAATAAAAAGCCAAAGGGTTTAAGTAAGGGGAAAACTATACGCTTTTCTAGCCATTGAATTTTCTAAATACATGGATAATAAACGACAGAGTAAATCTAAATAGTTTAGAATCAGGATGCCTATGACTAGCCAAACAGTCAATAATAAAGGTCAATCAATATTAAATAAGTTACCTTTTGTCAATCAATTAAAACAAAACAAAAAAATGGCATTGTTAATTGCTGGTGTCATTACAATCGCAATGATGAGTTTTGTCTATTTATGGGCTAAAGATGAGCCTTACGCAGTTCTATTTAGTCATTTGAATGATAAAGATGGTGGCGAAATTATTAGCCAGCTTGATAAGATGAATATTCCTTATCAATTTTCCTCTTCTGGCACGACTATCTTAATTCCTGAAGATAAAGTTTACGATACCCGTTTACGGATTGCCCAACAAGGGTTGCCTAAAGGTGGTGCAGTTGGTTTTGAATTGCTTGATAAAGAAAGTTTTGGTATGAGCCAATTCAATGAGCAAGTTAATTATCAACGCGCTTTAGAAGGCGAATTATCAAGAACAATTGCTATCATTAGTAGTATTGATGATGCGAGAGTGCATTTAGCTATGCCTAAACCTTCTTTGTTTGTTAGAGAACGCAAATTTCCTTCAGCGTCAGTAGCATTAACATTACTCCCAGGTCGCTCATTATCGCAAGGTCAAATTGATGGCATTATTCATTTGATTTCAAGTAGTGTACCGGAATTACAGCCCGACAAAGTCACAATTATTGATCAGCGAGGCAATTTATTAACTGGTGAAAGCTATCGTGACAGAAGCGCGAATGTTGCGCAGTTGGAGTTTAGTGAGCGGATTGAAAACAGCGTTCGTGAGCGAGTAGAAAAAATTATTATTCCTATTTTGGGTAAAAATAACGTCAAAGTACAAGTGAATGCTGATGTTGATTTTAGTCGCCAAGAATCGACATCAGAAACGTATGATCCTAATAGCAATATTGCGAATCAAACCATTCGTAGTAAACAGCAAGTCGAAAATCATCAATCAGCAACAAGCTATGGTATTGGCGGAGTGCCAGGTGCGTTATCTAATCAACCTGTACCAACACCTAGTGCACCAATCGATGAAAACGATGAATCGATTGAAAAAAATAATAAACAACAACCTTACAACTTACAATCGAATAATACCGTTAATTTTGAAGTAAATAGACAGGTTATACGTAGCCAAATACCGGAAGGACGGGTTAAACGTTTATCGGTGGCTGTTTTGGTTAATTATAAATTTGTCACCATTGAGCCAGATGAGGCTAAATCTGATGATGACAGCAAGTCATCTTCTATAACAGAACAATGGGTAAAGTTAGATAACGATGAGCTGAAAAATATTGAAGCATTAGCACGCCAAGCAATGGGCTTTTCTGATTTACGTGGCGATACATTAACGGTTGCAAATTTGAAATTTACCGATCAAGCACTTGATGGCAATGACGATATCGCATTTTGGAAAACCAATGAATTTTATGATTCTGTCAAAACAGGGATTAAATATTTAATTTATATTCTTATTTTCTGGATTATGTGGCGTAAGGTATTACGATCGTTCTGGATAAAATTACAAAGACAGCTTCTTAACAGTAATGGTCAAACATCTGATATTGAGCTATCAGCGGAAGAAAAATTAGATTATAAAGCACACAGTAAACAGCAACACAAAATGTTTGAAGATAATATGCAACAACAACAGCACATACGAAAAATTGTTGAGAAAGAGCCTCGCGTAATGGCATTAATTATTCGTAGCTGGATAAGTAGGGAGGACACTAACCAATGATTTTAAGTGAATCTCAGAAAGCGGCTGCCATTTTAATGGTATTAGGCGAAGGGCTGGCGGCGCAAGTAATGCAGCATCTTAGCCAAAAAGAAGTACAACAAATTAGTAGTGCTATGATGTCGTTGCCTCAGTTTTCTCAAGAACAGTTGAAAGGCATACTTAACGAGTGCCAAGTTGCACTTGAAGAGTGCGCTGTTTTAAATACTGATCCCAATGGTTATTTACGATCAATATTGGGGCGTTCACTGGGTAGTGAAAAAGCGGAACGTTTACTTGATGAACTTTTATCAACTGAACAAGAAGAAGCTACCGATGGTCTTGAAATGCTCAATTATATTGATGCAACAAGAGCGGTTGATCTAGTGAAGAAAGAGCATCCTCAAATTATAGCAACGATTCTTGTTCATCTAAATCGCGATTTAGCGGCAGAAATTCTAAACTTATTTGATGATGAATTACGAAACGATGTTATGTTACGTATTGCAACATTTGGGGGGGTTGAGCCTTCAGCGCTTCAATTGCTTTCAACCTCACTATCGACTTTACTACATGGTCAAAATATCAAACTTAATAATCTTGGTGGTATACGTACTGCGGCAGAAATTATTAACTTAATGAAAACACAGCAAGAAGAGCAAGTTATTAATGCATTGCGTGATTATGATGGAGAATTAACCCAAAAAATTATTGATGAAATGTTCTTGTTTGAAAATCTTGTTGAAGTGGATGATAGAAGTATTCAACGCTTACTTAAAGAAATCGATAATGAAATGTTAATCATTGCATTGAAAGGTGCAACGGTTGAGTTACGTGACAAATTATTAAGTAATATGTCACAGCGTGCAGCCTCTATTTTACGTGAAGATTTAGAAAATAGGCCACCTGTACGTTTATCTCAAGTTGAAACCGAACAGAAAAAAATATTGGCGATTGCTCGTCGATTAGCAGAAAGTGGTGAAGTGATCCTAAGTAGCGGTGATGATGAATATGTGTAACCGGCTAGATAGATCAAATTGGAAACCATTAATTTTTCAAGATTTTTCTTTATCAGAATTACCGAAATTAAGTAAAAATGAAGTTACTATAAACGTTGAAATTGATGAGCCTGAAACAGAATTAACTGCTACCGAGATAGATAATGTTGCAATTGAACCAGAGTTAAATCAGGCACAACAGTTAGAGCTGTTAAAAGAAAAGGTAAAAAAACAGGCTTATCAGGAAGGTTTTAATTTAGGTCAACAAGAAGGTTTCAATGCAGGTAAACAGACTGGTTATGATGAAGGATATCGAATTGGCGAGCAAGAAGGGCGCCAGTTCATTAAACAACAACTTAATAAAGAAAAAATAAATGCCGTTCAAGCTATAGCTAATTTAATGACTAATTTTCAAAATTCGATTAACGAAATCAATGAATTAATTGTTCCTAAACTGCTTGATTTAGCATTGATTGCTGCGCAAAAAACAGTAGGTACGATACCAAAAGCTAAGCAAAAACAGCTTATTTATACCATAAAAACATTAGTTGAACAGTGTTCAATCTTGTCTGAACCTATTGCATTGCATTTTAATCCGGCTGATTTGCTATGGTTAGAACCCATGCTGAATGATGAAATCAGTCAACATCATTGGCAACTTATTGCCGATTCTAACGTAGAACAGGGTGGATGTAAGATATTTACCGAAACTAATGAAATTGACGCAAATGTCGGTCAACACTGGCAAATAATGTCTGATAGCCTAAAAGAGGACAATCATTAACATGAGATATTCTGCAAAATGGCTAAGTAAAATTGATCAGGCTAAACAACAACTTGAATCATTATCACTAATCCGCCAATACGGAAGATTGGTTAAAGCATCGGGACTTGTGTTAGAAGCTACTGGACTAAAGTTACCTTTGGGATCTAACTGCTTGGTTGAACGACAAACCGACGGTCGAATTGAGCCTGTTGAGTGCGAGATAGTTGGATTTAGTGATAAAACGCTTTACTTAATGCCATTTGAATCCACTGACGGTATTTTATTAGGCGCTCGTGTTTATACCAAGCAATATGATTTAGCGCACTTTAGTCATAAAGTATTACCCATGGGAATGGGTTTGTTAGGTCGAGTTGTTGATGCTATGGGTAAACCGTTAGATGGTCAACCGTTACCAGAAGATGTTGAATTTGGTGGATTATCTCATAAATCGATTAACCCATTACAGCGCACGCCAGTTCACCAAGTGCTTGATGTTGGCGTTAGAGCCATCAACGCGTTATTAACGGTTGGTAAAGGACAGCGAATGGGGTTATTTGCTGGTTCTGGCGTTGGAAAAAGCGTTTTACTTGGCATGATGGCACGTTACACCCAAGCCGATATTATTGTTGTCGGATTGATCGGTGAGCGGGGGCGAGAAGTTAAAGATTTTATCGAAAATATTTTAGGTGAAGAGGGATTAGCGCGAGCGGTTGTTGTTGCCGCACCAGCGGATGTCTCGCCATTATTACGCTTACAAGGCGCTGCCTATGCGACTAAAATCGCCGAAAATTTCCGCGATAAAGGGTTTAATGTGTTACTGATTATGGACTCTTTAACGCGTTATGCCATGGCACAACGTGAAATTGCGTTAGCTATAGGAGAACCACCAGCAACGAAAGGCTATCCTCCGTCGGTCTTTGCCAAATTACCAGCATTAGTTGAAAGAGCAGGCAATGATGAAGAAGGAAAAGGCTCAATTACGGCATTTTATACGGTATTAACTGAAGGTGATGATCAACAAGATCCGATTGCTGATTCAGCTAGAGCCATACTTGATGGGCATATTGTTTTGTCACGCTCACTTGCTGAGTCTGGTCATTACCCCGCTATTGATATCGAGGCCTCAATCAGTCGAGTGATGACCGATCTTACCGCACCTGAGGATGAAAAAAAATCACGGTTGTTTAAACAGTTATTTTCAAGTTTTCAACGAAACCGCGATTTGATTAATGTTGGTGCTTATGTGTCTGGCACCGATCCTTTATTGGATAAGGCGATTATGCTGTTTCCTGCTATGCAAAAATTTTTACAGCAAGGAATTAATGAGCATTGTAGTTATCAAGATGCTTATCAACAATTAGTAAATATTGTCGAACCCAAATTAGCTAGTTAGGACTGAGTAATGGTAAATAAAAATTCTGGGCAATTTGCTTTTTTAACACTAAAAAAATTGGCGCAAAAATCGGTAGACGATACTTTACTTAAGTTAAAAAAAGCCCATGAAAATCATCGTAATGCACAATCACAACTGAATGTATTAAATGATTATTATGATGAGTACCGACAAAAATTAAATAATGCCTTATCTCATGGTATTAATGGATGCCAATTAAGTAATTTTAATGCATTTATTTCAACCCTTGAAAAAGGCATTGAGCAGCAAAAAAAAGTATTGTTATCGTTAGATATTAAGCAAAAGCAAATAACCCATCAACTTAATCAATCACAAAAAAAATTGAACACTTATACAACATTATTAGACAAGCAATATAAAAAACGGTTACAGCAACAAAGCCGTTTGCAACAAAAACTGACTGATGAATTTGCACAGCTACAACTAGCAAGGAGAGTATTAAATGAATATTAATCTTATTAATGATTTAAATCTTACCCCATCTCATCAATCGCAATCAGTTGAAACGGATGTAATTGCAAGTGATAATGATGGTTTTCAACAATTATTGCAACAGAGTGAAAAGCAAAGCCAACAAGGCAAAAAAATCATTAATGCTGAGTTAAATGTTATCGATGATACACACGAAGATCATGATGCTGATATGATCATTATGGCTATCAATCCTTTTTATATACAAACTATTGAACAAGAAAAACAAGATGTTGTAAGCGCAAAACAAAATAGTGAGGCAAAAACCAAGCCCAATTTATCGATGACAAATCATCTAAATACTGACATTTTAAATGCGGATTTATTCGATAATTTATCGTCAGAAACGTTAATTAATGATCAGCCAACACAGCTACTGGCCTCTATTTATGACAGTGAGAATTTAATCAATAAAGCAAAACAGCAAACAGATGTCATGCCATTGTCGGACAATCACCAAGCGATAGCCACTGATCTGGTGCATAAAAAAGCCACAAGAATTAAAAATGATGTGAGTAATACGCATTTTAATCAAACGAATAATACACAAAATGCTAGCGACATTAGGCAAAAAGCGATGGCAGATCAAACACCATTTATAATAAATAATGACGATCAAGGTGCGATTTTGCATATCAATCCCGAATCAGCTTTAACGACCCATGCCAATGGGCAAAATGCATTAGTACCGTCAGTTAATACTAGCACGACATCAGCAACACTAAATATGTCGATGCAAGCAAATACTACGCAATGGCAAAATTCATTAACAGAACAAATTATTATGTTTAATCGGCAAGGTATTCAATCTGCCAACATAAATTTGCACCCACAAGAATTAGGCTCATTACACATTAAACTTGCGATGAGCGATGATAAGATGAATCTTCATATGATGGCAGCACATGGTGTTGTTAAAGGTCTGTTAGAATCGGCACTGCCTTTCTTAAAAACATCATTAGCCGATCAAGGCATTACCCTAGAACAAGCAGATATTGGTGACTTTTCGATGATGAGTGATTCGCAACAATCTGCTATGTATCAGCAAACCAAACACAATCAGTCACATAACGCCCTAACGTTAGATCCAGAGACAAACGATATCAATGTTGAACAAGTACGTGTTGAAAATAGCCCACAAAAATCGGCACTCAGTATATTTGCTTAACGATTAAAATTACTATTTATTATACAAATTGGGGATTAGAGAAGATGAAACGTTTAAATAGGTCATGTTTTGTTGCCTATTCTTCAAATCAATTTTAAAAATATGATTTATTATTCTCGTCACTATAGCCAATTAATGGATTATAAATCTTTTTAAATTTTTATAGAGACAAGAGTAAATATGCCTACAACGTCCAAAAAAGTAAGTGCTTTAAATTTAATCCTTATTCTTATTACCCTATCAGCAATAAGTGCCGCAGCTTATTTGTGGTTTCAAGGCTATCTAAAAGACACAACTAAAGTGCAAGAAGAGCCTGAAATCGTCTCGCCAGTATTTTTAACATTAAAACCGTTTACTATTTCATTGCCTGTTGCTGAAGATAATATTGAGATGACTAAAATCCTTTATGTCGGGGTGGTATTACGTGTTAATGATGAAAATCAAAAAACAGTGCTATTGGATTATTTACCCGAAGTAAGAAGCGATATCCTCCTCCTTACTTCAAAGCAATATATTAATAAGCTAAAGCAAGAAGCAGGGAAAATCGATTTACAAGAACAGATAAAAAATACGTTATCGCGAAAATATAATGCAAAACATTGGGTAAATATTGATGAAGTTTTATTTACTGATTTTATTATACGGTGATGATTATGCCTGATAAGCGTGAGCCGAAACAAGACATAAACGAAAGCAGTGATGCTTTAACCCCTGATAATTTTGTTGTAGCTGAAGATGATAGCAATATTGATGCTTTGGGTGCCTCGTTACCTACAGGAAAAAAGACCGATGTTAGACCTTATGATTTATCAGTCAAACATCGATTTATCCCTGAACGTTTAACGGCATTAGAGATCATTAATGAACGTTTTGCTCGGCAATTTCGAATTGGATTATTTAATCAATTACGCCGTAATACTGATGTAATTGCCTCTCCCGTTGAGTCTCATACGTTTAAAGAGTTTTCTGATATTTCATCAGCAAATCATTTGAATTTAGTGCACCTTAACCCATTAAGAGGAACTTGTTTATTTTCATTCTCACCTGAGCTAGTGTTTATTATTGTGGATTCATTGTTTGGCGGTGATGGACATTTTTCCCAAATAGAAACAGAAGGGCGGGAATTTACGCACACGGAACAGCAAATCATTAAACGAGTGCTCGAGTTAACATTAGTTATTTATCAAAATGCATGGGCTGATATTTACGCCATTGAAACCGAATATATTCGTTCTGAAATACAAAGTAAATTTACCAACATTACTAGCTCACCTGACGATGTCGTGTTAACAACCAATTTTAAAGTTGAAGTGGGTCATAGCAAAGCAACATTTTGCGTTTGTATTCCTTATTCTATGGTCGAACCAATCAAAGAGTTGCTAATAAAACCGCCTATCGAAGAACAGACTTATCAAGACGATAATATCTGGATGAGTTCATTAACCACTGGAATTAAACAATCATCTGTCGAATTAGTTGCCAATTTTACCCATATTCATACAACCGTTGAAAAACTGTTAGCGTTAAAAGTTGATGATGTTTTAACAATTGAAAAACCAACAAATATAGATGTAACAGTTGGCGGTGTACCGGTATTAAAAGGCCATTACGGTAAAGTAAATAAACAATATGCAATTCAAGTAGAACAGGTCATTAATCCTGTAATAGAACAACTGAATGAGGGAGTGTTCAATGACTGACATTATACCAAATAACGACGAAGACCAAGAAGAAAAAGTAACGAGTGATGAACTCATCACTAAAGAGGCTATTTTTGAAACATTATCACCGCAACAAACGGAAGAAAAAAAGCAAGATATTAATCTGATTTTAGATATTCCTGTTGATTTAAGTGTAGAGCTTGGTCGAACCAAGATAGCAATTAAAGATCTATTAAATTTAACACAGGGATCTGTAATTGCATTAGATGGGCTAGCTGGTGAACCATTGGATATATTGATTAACGGTTACTTAATTGCTCAAGGTGAAATTGTCGTTGTGGGCGATAACTATGGTGTGCGTATCACCGATATTATTACCCCATCAGAACGTGTACGAAGACTGAGCCGTTAACAGTGAAGATTGAGCCGTTAATAGTAATGAAGCAAACTAATTTGGTTGAACCTGTGGATACTATAGCAAACACCAAAACGTTAACAAACGCCAAAACGTTGGCTCCGTCATCTTCTCCGTTAAATATTTATACTGAAGTAGGATCCTCAATAGGATCAACGCTTATCGTTGTCATTGGTTTTATTTTATTGTTAGGTTGGCTTGCCAAACGAATGGGCTGGAAAAAAAAGACCAATCAATGGATCGATGTCAAAGCCACATATAGCATTAGCCCCAAAGAGCGTATGGTTGTGGTTCATGTTGATAACCAATTATTAGTGATTGGGGTTACACCTCAACAAATGACGTTATTACATACTATCAATGAACAACGCACTCAAGCACTGCTTTCGCAAAATATGACAGATACCACTTGTGTGAAAAGTAACGTATTTCAGCAGATATTACAATCCGCTTTAAAAGCAAAAAAGGAGTAACAACTAGTGCGGTTAAATTTTACTATTTTGCTCAGCTTATTGTTACTAAGTTTATCATGCCATGCTGACTTATCTGCGTTACCTACCATATCCCAACCCACGAGTGGTGGGCAAAATTGGTCATTACCTGTTGAAACCTTAGTCTTTTTGACATTGCTTACCTTCATTCCAGCAATTTTGTTACTAATGACCAGTTTCACACGTATTATTATTGTATTAGGTCTGTTACGTAATGCACTTGGTACGCAATCGGCACCACCCAATCAAGTTATTTTGGGCATTGCCCTATTTATGACCTATTTCATTATGTCCCCCGTGATTGATAACATTTATCAAGATGCTTATGTGCCGTATTCGCAAAATCAAATCACCATGCAAGAGGGCTTCACTCAAGCGGCTAAACCATTACAACAATTTATGCTTGCCCAAACACGAGAAACGGACCTAGCATTATTTGTTAACATGTCTCACCAAAATGATATTCAAACACGTGAAGATGTCCCTTTAAAAGTACTGGTTCCGGCTTTTGTTGTCAGTGAATTAAAAACAGCATTTCAAATCGGTTTTACCATTTTTATTCCTTTCTTAGTGATAGATCTCGTGGTTGCAAGCACGCTCATGGCATTAGGCATGATGATGGTACCGCCAGCAACGGTGTCTTTACCATTTAAGTTAATGTTATTTGTGTTAGCCGATGGTTGGCACTTATTACTTGGTTCGTTAGCACAAAGCTTTTTTAGTTGAATCACACTATGTCGCCCGAATATATTAGCACCTTAGCAATACAAGCAATAAAAGTCGCTGCATCACTGGCTGGACCGTTATTATTAGTTGCTTTAGTAACAGGATTAATCATTAGCTTATTACAAGCGGCCACGCAAATTAATGAAATGACATTATCATTTATTCCCAAAATTATCGCGGTCGTTGTGGTTTTAATCATATGGGGACCATCAATGCTATCAACCATGATTGATTATATGCAAACGGTCATTACCGATATTCCTAATTTAACCCGTTAAATCAAATGGATTTTAATAGTAATATTTTATTTAATATTGATTTCTTTGCTTGGGCTAAAGACGGCTTTTTCCCCTTTGTGCGCATCTTAGCGTTGATTATGGTTGCCCCTATTTTGGGAGAAAAAGAGATCCCCAACCGCGTAAAAATAAGCTTAGCATTACTTATTGCAATTGCTTTGCCACTTCCACATCTTGATGAACATATTAAAATATACTCTTTTATTGGCATATGGATGATTGCACAGCAAATAATGATTGGCGTGCTTATTGGTTTTACTATGCAGTTAGCATTTATGACGGTGCAATTTGCCGGCGAATTAATTGGTATGCAAATGGGACTTGGAATGGCAACTTTTTTTGATCCTATTGGCGGTCCATCTACATCGGTATTGTCACGCTTAATTAACATTATTGCACTGCTAATCTTTCTTAGTATCGATGGTCATTTATGGTTGTTATACGGCATAGCAAACAGTTTTGATATTATTCCCATCGCAGTAACACCATTACAAGCAAACGGATACTTAGCTTTAATTGATGTCAGTAAACTATTATTTATCAATGGGATAATGTTAGCACTTCCCTTAATGACATTGTTGTTAATCGTCAATATATCATTAGGGCTACTTAATAGAATAACGCCACAACTCTCGATTTTTGTTGTCGGCTATCCAGCTACATTATTATTAGGATTGCTCATGCTAACTTACTTAATTTCAGCATTGCCCACCTTTGCTACATTTGTCTTTGAACAAATGTTTGAACAAATTTCTAGTATCTTATGGTATTTAACTCTGTGACATAAATTGATCACACAGTCGTGTTTAATTAACCTATTCAACTTGACTTGCTTTTTGTGGGTATTAGGTGAAATTACTATTCTATCATATTGATTTAGAAATAAATTACTCAAAAAAGATAATAAGTACTTAAATAAAAATAATGATCTATCTAAGTATTATTTTCATACTTTCAATTAGACTCGCTATCTCATATTATTAAAAAATTTAGAGCAATGAATGCTCTTTTATTAAAGAAGGAGCTTAACAAAACTTTACAAAAAAACAGGTGAAAAACGAGGTTTTTATTCTAAAATAGAGTAGCATAACTATATACTACTTTATGCTAAAATTACTAAAAATAACATTAACCATTTGTTTTATAAAAACAAATTTAAGAGGGTAAGTGTGATGAATAAAAAAATTATGATAAAATATAATTGGGCATCGGGCATCGGGCATCGGGCATCGGGCATCGGGCATATTATTATTTGTTAATCGTTTTATTTCAACTTTAATATTACAACAAAACGTTTTATCTTTAGCGTTACCTTTTTGTTTTAAACACTTCCATTGCAAATCTCACTTTGCTACCAAAATAACGGCACTGACAGCTCACTTAAAACCAAAACCTACTCAAGTCATGAGTTTAATCTTATTATCACAATGGATACACGTTAGCTCAGCTAATGCAATACTAACAGCGACTTCAAGTCAGGTTATTGTTGGGAATACACCGCAAGTGGTTGCGTTATCGAGTGCAGATAAACATGGTTTTACTGTTAATGGTGTTTTTTACAGTGAGGCGAGTGGCACTATAAAATCTAGTGAAGTGAAAGAATTTGATGGTAACTTAACGCTTAACGATTTTAAAGTGGCGATTTATACTTCAACAAATTTAGATAAAGTTGAAAATTACAGTGATATAGATGGTGATAATGCTGATCCTCAGCAACCATTTAAAGTGGAAATGACTAATTATTGGTGGTATGACAATAATGGCGTAAGAATAATCGGTGATGATAAGAAAAAAATTATAGGTTGTGGAAGTGGTTTTTCAATGCCATTAAAACTCATCATTAAAACCAATGTTAGAGCCCATTCGGCATACGGAATTCCTGATGAAGGCGAGCCGATTACCCTAGCTAAAACCTACCAAATAGCACCAAAATCGCAAATTTGTTATGCTAAACCGAATGCCACAGTTGTTTATCAAAATGCTCAATGGCATGGTTTTGATGAAAACGGTAATTCTCAAAAATGGAATCTTGAAAATAGCATAATAAGTCCTGAGTATGGAGGAGGTCGCACAAGTGATTATGTATTGGATTTTGGCTTTAAGGCTAAACCAACATATTCATCAAAAACATTCCCAACAACGGGCTTTCCAGGGGCTCAGTTTCAATTAGTGATGACTGGTGCACAAACGGATTATGAATTTTCAGTTATTACTCAAACGAAAGATGTTGTTGATGTTGATTCATTAGGATCAATTACCTTAAAGAAAAAACCATCAGATCAAGTAATAGTGCAAGCGACATTAAAAAGAGATAGATCAGTTAAACATGATTATAGCTTTAATCCAACAAGTATTTGGGCTATTCCACAGGGCGATTTTAAGGGATATTGGAATGTATCTCAAACAAAATGTGGAAGTGCTTTTAACGTACTTTCTCGAGGCGAATTGACTAACTCTCCACAAAGAAAAGCACCAATGTATTGGCAGTTTAAAGATAACAATTATACTCGAGCAATTGGTGAAGGGCTGACCGCTGAGTGGGGGCCAATGAATAAAATAAGCTACCCAAACTCTGAATGGCGTGATGCTCATTATTGGACAAGAGATAACTATTCATCCGAACTATACTTTGTTGTGCATTCTGTCAATGGTGGCGTGGGATATGGTGGTTATGAAAATAAGATAGGACAAATTAACTATATTGCTTGCAAAGGTTAAATGAGTTTATATTTTATATCGTTTTACTTATAACTTGAAGAAGCAACATTGGTTTTTGAAAATTAAGATTAACAATTAAGGGAATGCCGTTAAATATTCCCTTTTGCTGATTTTTATCGGCAACGGTAGCATTTTCATAGGTTATGGCTATTGCTAATAAAGATGTTATGTAAAATGAGAGAAAAATAATGTATATGTAATGCTGATAAAATCAGCACAACATATTATAATTAGCTAAGCTTTTTTCACAAAGCAAGCTTTAAGCATAATTTTCATACCATCGACTTTACAATCGATCTCATGATCACCGTCTACTAAACGAATGCCTTTGGCTTTAGCGCCTTTTTTCAGCACAGTTGACGATCCTTTTAACTTAAGATCTTTAATTAAAATAATATCATCACCATCAGCAAGTAAATTACCATTACTGTCTTTTACTTGTAATTCATCATCAGAAGACACAGCCTCGTTTGGATCCCATTCGTGGGCACATTCAGGGCAAACACAAAAGCTGCCATCATGATAAGTGTGTTCAGATTGGCAAACAGGGCAATTAGGTATAGATTCCATAATTAAGATTCATCCAAATTAAATAAAATGGCGCCTACTATAGCAAAAAAATGCTATTAAGTCATGAATGATAGCTGTTTGGTTGCCGTGGGTAATCTAAAAAAATTGACGAATTAGCCAATTATTTTAGAGATAAATAAACTACTATTAATTGATCTTGTTGTTCTATTTCTTTTAGATCTTTCTTCATATTTTTTCCTATTTTATTGGGGCAAAAATAAAATCATTTTTGTAAAAAATATTCAGGAATCTATACCGTTTCAGCATGAAATTATTTTAAATTCAATTGTTTAATGAATTATTATAAATAAAGCACCAAATTGTTTAAATCCCTTATTAAGCCAAAGCGTTAAACTGTAATGGTCAAGTATTTTAATCACCAATTTAGGTTGTTTTGCCACAGCCGGTGGTAAATCAGTGTTAAAACTATGTGGTCGTCTTTGGTGATAATAATCGAATAAGTAACAGAACATGTCTGACTTGGCTTGAGCTAAACGACGATAACCAGCCTTGGGGATCCATTCACTTTTCAAACTACGGAACAGGCGTTCAGTGGGTGCATTGTCCAAACAATTACCGCAACAGCTAACACTTTGCACTATTCCACAACGACTAAGGCGATGCCTGAATGCAGCTGATAAATACTGGCAACCGTGGTCAGAATGGAACATTAAAGCCCTTGGCTTTACCTCGTAGAGACCACATGCCTAATGCATTAATCACTAAGTAACTATCGGCTTTATCTGATACGCTATAACTCACTACCCGCCGAGCGTGCAAATCGGCTATGTAAATACCCCCAAACTTAGTACATAACTCACGTAGAAAATCATGCTGCTTGTTTTAGTGTTTTATACTCAATCGGTGTCATGTTATTTAATGCCTCATGCGGTCTTTCGGTATTATAAATCGTTAACCCTTCTTCGGTTATTCTCCTTGCTTGTGCTAAGTTGTTAAAAAGATATGAATCGAGCACTTCAGTGCGATAGGTACGATTAAACCGTTCAATATAGCCATTTTGATAAGGGCTACCGGGCTGGATATAATCAATGGTTATACCATGTAATTTAGCCCAGTTGGTAAAGGTTTTTCCTGTAAATTCTGGCCCATTATCGACCCGTATTTTTAATGGATACCCATGATATTCGGCCAGTTTATCTAAGTAACGGGTAATCCTTCCTGCTGGTAAGCTTACTGCAATATCAATACCTAACGCCTCACGATTAAAGTCATCGATGACATTGAATGTTCTAAAGCGACGTTGATTACAGCGACTATCACTCATAAAATCCATTGACCAACAGTCACTTTGTTTATTGGGGACTAATAATCTTTCTGAGCATCGTGGAGGAATGCGTTTTTTACGCTTTACCCTGAGATTAAGCTTTAATTCACAATACACCCGATATACCCGTTTATGATTCCATTGATAGCCGAGCTTTCTGATACGATTAAAACATTTAGGAAAACCCCAGCGTAAATGCCTATCTGTGATAGCATTCAATACCGAAACAATCGCCGAATCATCCTGTAACTTAGCTTGATAATAGTAAGCACAACGGCTTAAACCAACAATGGCACAACTCATAGCAATAGTAACTGAATGATTTTGTTGTAGTTGCTGTGCCCACGTTTTACGTGCCCCTGTTGGGCACTAAAGCTTTTTTATGATTTCTTCCTGAAGCTGGGATCTTAAGCTCAGTTCGGCAAACATCTGTTTAAGCTTGCGGTTTTCAGCCTCCAGCTCCTTTAAGCGTTTGATATCCGACGTTTCCATTCCGCTGTATTTTTCTCGCCATTTATAGAAAGTTGAATTACCCATGCCATATTTACGGCACAGTTCTTTAACGGGAATACCCGCTTCAGCTTCTTTTAAAATAGCGATGATTTGATGTTCAGTCATTTTTTTCATAATTAAATCCCCTTTACTTGTATCATAGAGAATTTTCTACTTTTTTGCTGTACTATTTTAGGGGATAGTTACATTAATGTTCTAATAATACTTTTCATAGAATTATATAAAACGTCTTAAATCAACTTAATGCTAATCATTTATTTATTACCATCATTGATAAAAATAATGTGTAGGCTCAATACGTTTGCCAATGGTTAAATTAATTGCCCCCTTGCAAATGTTTTATGGCTTCTTCTAGATTGCTACATTGGGGAAATAATACTGCAATTTTGGTAAAGTGTGTGCAATCCGTATCGTGGATATTTTTAGTTTGAGTTTTGTATGATAGTGATGAGTCTTATTTTATGGTATAGAGCTTTTTTGGCGATATCTCCGTTATGCTATCTTGCTAAAAACTTACTCCAAAACAGAAATAATAAAAAACTCGTTTAATTTAGATAACATGGTGAAAATAGCTTAATGACTTATAAATAATTATAATTGTTTTTATTTAAGATATTAGCATGATTTTTTGAAATCTTAGAATACTTTTATCTTTTTATTAATAGGTAATTGTTAGAAGGATAGATAATATGAAAAGGAAAATATTGAGTGTTACTCTAGCTATTATGGCTTGGTTTGGTGCAGTTTTTTTGTTAATGCCTATCAAATTGATTGCCCACAAAACATCAAGGCTAAAGAAGAAGTTGAAAACAGGCCTAATGGGTGGGAGGTTTCTGATGATATAAATAGTTTAACTATATCGTTTAGTAGCATGATTGTTTATCACGGTAAGCCTTCTAGAAAGGTCAGTTTAAAACCAGCAAAAGGATGGGTTGAAGGTAAGAAACATGAGTTAATATGGGAAGTCGATTTTAAAGCTGATGTTGAACCTTATTATGTTAGTTGCTCTTATAATGGCAGTAGAATTGAGCTAATAAAAAAAATTGATTTATCAATGAAAAGTTGTTGGGCTGATTATTTTGAAGATGAACAAGGAAAAAAAGGAACACTTACCTGTAGCACAAGTGAAGCAAAAGATTTGCATTAGTTGAAATATGGGATTTGTTGTTATATGTAATAGCTGACAACTTAAATCCCTTTTAGACTATTTATTGTGCTGTCACCACCAACGGTAAAAATGGTGTGTTGGGCCAATTCCGTTACCAATATTTAAATTATCAGCATGGCTAATGGCTCCTTGCAAATAATTTTTAGCCTGCATTACAGCTTCTACTAAATTATATTTGGGTAATAATGCGGCAATTGCTGCAGATAGTGTGCAACCTGTTCCGTGAGTATTTTTAGTTTGAATTCGTGGAGAAGTTATTCTTATTACATTATCTTGGGTTATCAAATAATCAGGGCTTTGACTACCTGACAAATGCCCGCCTTTCATTAAAACCGCTTTGCAACCCAATTTGAGTAATTCATCCCCTTGCTTTTGCATATCATCTTCGTTTTTGGCCTCACCACAATCAAGTAGTGCTGCTGCTTCAGGAATATTAGGAGTAACAATGGTTGCTAAGGGTAATAATAACTCACGAATAGCAGTTATGGCATCAGATTTGAGCAGGGGATGTCCTCCTTTAGCTATCATTACAGTATCTAAGACGATAGCAGGAATAGCATTTGTGATAAGAAGATGGTGAACTGCTATGACTATCTCTTTATTCATTAGCATTCCCATTTTTACACTATTAATTTGAATATCTTGATATAGCGTATTGAATTGAGCTGCAACAAATTCAGGGGTAATGGCTAATACCGCATCAACCCCTCGTGTGCTTTGTGCCGTTAATGCAGTGATAACTGACATGCCATAAGCCCCGAGTGCCGAAAAAGTTTTTAAATCGGCTTGAATTCCTGCGCCACCGCTGGGATCTGACCCAGCAATGGTTAATGCAATTGTTGTCATAATGTATGCCCTATTTAGCCTTCCTGATTTGAGTAATGAGCGATAACGTCGCTTGCTCAATATCTTGTTTACCACAAATAGCTGAAACCACAGCAACGCCGTCGATACCTGTTTGAATAACGTTAGTCACATTATTTTCATCAATACCGCCAATAGCTACAGCAGGACATTGCTTTAGTTCTATTAGTTCAATTAATTGTTCGGTTCCCAGTGCTACTGCTGCATCTTTTTTCGTTGCGGTTGGAAAGATAGGACCAATACCAATATAATCGACCTTATGCCATGGAACGCTATCAAGTTGACGTCGATTAGCGATCGAAAACCCTAACCATTTATCTCTACCAATTAATTGACGAGTAACATCAACAGGAAGATCACTTTGTCCAATATGTACACCATCGGCGTCAACCGCTAAAGCAATATCGACATGATCATTAATAAACAGTGGTACGGGTGTTTCATTCAGCGCTTCTTTCAATGCTAATGCGGCATAATACCAATCTTTACCGCTAAACTTATGTTCAGATCTTAACTGTACTGCAGTTGCCCCATTAGAAACAGCAATTTTTGTGGTATTTACCATGCCACTAATACCACCACATAATAATGGATCAAGGACTAAATAAAGAGTTAAATCTAATTGCTTTTTCATCTTGTTCCTTATTGATGCAATGAATTAAACAGAGATAGTTGATCTAGTAGTGATACCGCAAAGGTACCTAATCCTTGCTGTTTATTGGCAAGTTGACCTGCTTTTTTCATCATAAAACAAGCTGAGGCGGTAGCTGATAAAGGATCTGATGAATTGGCAATAAAAGCAGCTACCATAGCAGATAGTGCACAGCCTGTTCCTGTTACTTTTGTTAAAGCAATATCGCCACCAGTGATGCTATATAAGATGTTGCCATTAGTGATATAATCAATATCCCCCGTCATTGCAACAATCGTTTGATATTTTTGTGCAAGTGCTTTGGCTGCATGTACAGCAGATGTCGTTGAGTTTTGACCATCAGGTCCTTTCGATGATCCATTTTCACCATTTAGTACTAATATTTCTGATGCATTACCGCGTATGACTGTTGGCTTTAATGATAGTAATTGACATACAATTTCAGTTCGATAATTAAGCGCCCCCCCCACAGCGACAGGATCAAGCACCCATGGAGTTTGTGTTTGCAAAGCTTGGATTGTTGCTAACAACATACTTTTGGCTGTGCTACTGTGAATGGTGCCAATATTAATCAATAAACTATCCGCAATGGTGATAAATGACTCCACCTCTTGCTTGGCAATAACCATTGCTGGTGATGCACCAATAGCGAGTAACACATTTGCGGTAAAATTTTGCACCACATCATTTGTAATACAATGCACTAATGGGTTTTGTTGTTTTACATGATAGATAAAAGGAGTTGCTTGTACTAATTGAAATGGTTTGTTTTCTAACATATTTATTCCCTGTTATTTTAGAACTAAAATATTGGGAAGAATTTGCCAAATTAAAGCTAAGATGGCTTAGACTTCCCTACGCTGGCATAACCCAGATCAGGTTCAACGGGTAAAATCTCAGTTTTTTGTCAAAACAAAAAACACCCCGAGTCAAAATTTGTTCATCCATTATGAACTGACTATCAGTTTTTAACAAACTATTGTAATAACTTTTCAATATCTGTTATTGCCTTTCTGTCTGGCAAAAAGATGATTAGATGATCATTATCTTCTATCATCAAATCAGTATTAATAATAATCACATCTTCACCACGAACAACAGCTCCAATTGTTGCACCTGAAGGCAGTTTTAAGCCATTAATATTTTTGCCCACCAGTTTTGATGTATCATTATTGCCTTTGGCAACCACTTCGATAATTTCAGATTCGCCTTGCCTTAGCGAAACGACTTTAACCATACCAGTTTGTCTTACATGACTTAATAGTTCTGAAATGGTGGCATGTTGTGGCGATATTGCGATATCAATCACACTATCATTAATCAATTCAAGGTAGGCTTGGCGTTGAATTAGTACGATCACTTTTTTTGCGCCCATTCTTTTGGCAAGCATAGATGACATGATATTGGATTCATCGTCACCTGTGACTGCAATAAAAAGATCGGTAAGCTCAACTTGCTCTTGTGAAAGTAATTCTTGATCAGATGACTCACCATGCAACACTGTGGTATTAACCAGTTGCTCGGCAATGAGTTCGGCTCGCTCAGCATTGCGTTCAATTAACTTGACTTGGTAATCATTTTCCAAACGCTTTGCTAAAGCGACAGCAACACTACCACCACCACTAATAATGATTCGCTTATAAGGTTTTTCTAATCGTTGTAGTTCGCTGGTTACAGCTTTGATATTAACTGGTGGCGTAATAAAATACACCATATCTCCCGCTTCAACCAAGGTTGAGCCAAGCGGACGAATAAAGCGGTTTTTACGATAAATAGCAACCACTCGCGCTTCAACATGAGGTAAATGTTCTTTGAGCTCGGATAATTCACTGCCAACTAAAGCACCGCCATAATAAGCCGTTACCGCCACTAGACACACTCGGTTATCATAAAAAGAAGCAAATTGCAATGAGCCAGGGTATTGAACTAATTGACTTATATGATTGGTGATAAGATTTTCTGGGGCAATGATATGATCGATATTAATACAGTCTTTATTGAAAAAAGGATAATTTTCATCATTATATTCAGGCGCTCTAATGCGAGCCACTTTTTGTGGAATACTAAATAAGACATGACCAATTTGGCAGGCCATCATATTGACTTCATCAGAGTTAGTTACAGCAACAAGCATATCGGCCGATTCAGCGCCAGCACTTTCTAATACCTGAGGATAGGATGATTTTCCACAAATTACCTGTAAATCAAAACGCTCTTGTAGCGATTGCAATCTATCATGATCTTCATCCACCACAGTAATATCGTTTTGTTTTTCGGTAACAAGATATTCCGCAAGTGCACTACCTGTTTGTCCTGCACCAAGAATAATAATCTTCATAACTAGCCTATATATTTAGATGGCTTTAACCATTATCCATTTACTTAGTATATTAAAGCCATTGCATATCATTCATTTTTTAGTCGCAATCTGTTATTGATTTTGCAATTATACAAACCCGATTGCATCATAGACTTTTTTCAACGTTGGCTCGGCTTTTGAACGTGCTTTTTCAGCTCCATCTTGCATGATTGAAAATAGATAATGTTCATCGTCACGATACTCATGATATTTAGCTTGCAAGGTAGTTAACATATCAATGACTTGCGTTGCAACTTCTGTTTTGAGGTGACCATACATTTTACCTTCAAACTCTTTTTCAAGCTCGGCAATAGGCTTACCTGTCACACCAGTTAAAATATCAAGTAGATTTGAAACACCAACTTTATTTTTAACATCATAGCGTACTACTGGTGGCTCATCAGAATCAGTCATTGCACGTTTGATTTTCTTCTCAATATCTTTTGGATTTTCGAGTAAACCAATCACATTATTACGGTTTTCATCTGATTTGGACATTTTCTTAGTCGGCTCTTGCAATGACATAACGCGCGCACCAACCCTGGCAATGAACGGCTCGGGAACAGTAAAAATATCACCATAAAGCGCATTAAAACGCATAGCAATATCACGCGATAATTCAAGATGCTGTTTTTGATCATCACCAACAGGAACTAAGTTTGCTTGATAGAGTAAAATATCAGCAGCCATAAGTACAGGATAATCAAATAGCCCTGCATTGATATTCTCTGAATGGCGTGATGACTTATCTTTAAATTGCGTCATACGGCTAAGCTCACCAAAATAGGTGTAGCAATTTAAAGCCCAGCCTAACTCTGCATGTGCAGGCACATGCGATTGTACAAAAATAGTGCTTTTTTGCGGATCAATACCACAAGCTAAATAAAGGGCTAGTGTATCTAATGTGGCTTTACGTAATTTGTTTGGATCTTGACGTACGGTAATTGCATGCTGATTAACAATACAATAAACGCAATCATATTCGTTTTGCAAAGACACCCAATTTTTTAAAGCACCTAAGTAGTTGCCAAGTGTTAGTTCCCCTGATGGCTGAGCGCCACTAAATACAATCGGTTTACTCATAATTTCTTCCTAATTTATACTCATTATTTTTTTGCATCAGCTTTTGGCTGAGGTAGAATTGTTAATATATCTTTAAAATCGTCAAATAAAAAATCGGGATTACTAGTAGCAATTGAAACGCCATAGTTATAGCCATAGCTTAAGGCAACAGTTGGGCAGTTAGCATTTTGCGCAGCAGTGATATCGTTTTTCGAATCACCAACAAAAAGTAACTGATCGCTAAACAATCCAAATTTCGCCATTACTTGATACAAAGGAGCTGGGTGTGGTTTTAATTTGATCACATCGCCACCGCCAAGTACTAGCGAAAAGAACTCTTTTATGCCTAGTGACGCTAGTAATGCAGGTAAAAATTGGGCTGGCTTATTGGTCACTAATGCAAGTGGATAATGATTATCATAAAGCACTTTTAAAGTTTCTTTAACATTCGGAAACAGCCTAGTTTCGACATCAATAACTTTATCATAATGTTGGTTAAATAATATCTTGGCTTTGGCAAATTGTTCTTTTGATGGCTCAATAGTAATGGCTTTAAAAACGCGTTCTAGCATGATATCAATGCCATTACCAACGAAATTTTTGATCTGCTCATTGCTGATCGTTGGTAAATTCAACTCTGCCAACATATTTTGTGTAGCCAGTGCCAGTCCCGGCACACTATCAACCAATGTACCATCTAAATCAAATGCGATTGCTTGAATATCTTTTAGTTTATTCATGTATCACTCCTGCTAACTCTTTACGCATGGCATCAATGACGGTTTTATAATCAGGCTGGCTAAATATGGCGGAGCCAGCAACAAACATATCTGCACCTGCTTTAGCTATTTCAGCAATATTTTCTACTTTTACCCCACCGTCAATTTCTAAACGAATATTTAATCCTGATGCAATTATACGTTGTTTAACTTGGTGTAATTTTTTCAAGGTTGCGGGAATAAAAGATTGCCCCCCAAAGCCAGGATTAACGCTCATCAACAAAATAATATCAATTTTGTCCATGACATAATCTAAATAATCCAGCGGAGTGGCTGGATTTAATACAATACCTGCCGTGCAACCATGATCTTTAATTAATTGTAATGAGCGATCTAAATGAATCGTCGCTTCTGGATGAATAGAGATATTAGTAGCACCAGCTTTAGCAAATGAGGCTATTAGCTCTTCAACAGGGGATACCATCAAATGCACATCAATAGGTACGCTAATGCCATAATCTCGCAGTGCTTTACAAAACATCGCCCCCATTGTTAGATTAGGTACAAAATGGTTATCCATAACATCAAAATGGATAACATCGGCTCCGGCGTCAATGACCTTTTGCGCATCTTCACCAAGGCGCGCAAAATCAGCTGACAATATTGATGGAGCAATAATAAATTTTTTCATAACCTACCTCATGATAACCCATTTTATATTCAAGCCTGATTATGACTTTTTATAGAGAGCTAAAATCTCATCAATTTTTTTACGACCCTCACCTGCACAGCTAATTGAACGACGCATTTCTGCGCGATAAAGCTCGCTTGCTTTGCTATAAAGAGTCATTGTGTAATCAGTATAATGATTAGATACTAGCACGGGTATATTCTTTTTATATGCTATAGTTTCAGCCAATTTCGACAAGTTTTTATGTTCTTCAAATCCAAAAATATTTGAATAATAAGCTGTAAACCCTACTGATTGATTTGGGGGTATGTAGGGCGGATCACAATAAATAACCGAATTTCTTTCTGCCTTCTTCATGACCTCATGATAAGGTGCGCAAATAAATTTCGCTTTTTGTGCTTTTTCTGCAAAAAAATAAAGTTCTTTTTCAGGAAAATAAATGGTTTTATAACGCCCAAATGGCACATTAAATAATCCACTATTGTTATAACGACATAGGCCGTTATAACAATGTCGGTTTAAATAAACAAATAATAATGATCTAAAATATCGATCTTTACTATGATTAAATACATCTCTAAGCTGATAAAACGCATCAGGTTGATTATTTTGAGTAGTAAAAAGCAATCTGAGATCACGAATAAATTGATCTGGAGTTGATTGTAACAAGGTATATAGTGAAATTAAGTCTTGATTGATATCCGCTAAAATATAGTTTTCGTAGTTTGTATTTAAAAACACAGAACCAGCTCCGACAAAAGGCTCAATCAATAGATCGCCTTCTGGAAGATACCGTTTGATTGTGTCCACAAGCTCATACTTTCCTCCAGCCCATTTTAAAAAGGCTCGTTGCTTCTTCAACGGATACTCCTATTTGTCGTTGATTGGATAAATAAACGATATTACTTATTATTTTTCTATTTTTTCTTTATTAACAACCGCACCCGATTTAACCCATGGTTTATCTTTTAAGAGTGCTGATGGTAAAGATTTAATAGCTTTACGTGCTTCATTAGCTGATGAATAATCACCTTTTACTAAAATAAACCACGTTCCTGAACTATATTCAGTTTTATATATATGGTAATTAGTTATATTGTTTTGTTTAATAAATTTTTTCAACCCCTCAACTGATTTGGATGCACTTAGCTGAATAACATAATGATCATTACTTATTTTAATTTTTTTTCCTAAATCAGCTTTTTCTTCTTTACGATTAACTGTTTTCTTATCATGATCATTATTATTTTTCTTAGTATTAGTTGATTGTGAAATATTTATATTATTAGAAATACTAGCGTTAGTTCTTCTATTTTGTGTTGTAATAGTATTAGAGTGTCCCTTAACCTCAGAATTTAGATTATCTATTGAGCTTAAACTATCATCTGTATTATCAGAACTTTCAGTTTGAGATCCATTAACAACTGCGCCACTTTGCCCATTTGAAATCAAACTGTTAGTTTCTTCTGTTGTCGTAACATCATTAACGGTAGGTGATGTTAATGCTGTTACTTCATTTTTGCGAGAAGAGTAAAAAATAATCAAGCCAAGCAATAATAGAAAAATAATGGCTACCGAACCGAAGATAACTAATTTTTTCTTTGGAAAATTTTGAAGAAGGTTTAGCAACTTTAATGAAGGCGTAGAGTCCTTACTCGGTTGCTCTAAAATATAACGGTCATCTTTATCTACACGCATACTTACTCCTTAACCTATAAAAAGGTTTATTACTTCATTAATAGCTATTACATCCAAAATAAGTTGCTTAAATCTGTTCTATTTTATCAATAATATAACTGGCAACACCTTTGGCACTTTGTTCATCAGTTTTAATGGTAATATCGGCAATTTCTTTGTAAAGAGGTTCACGTTCACCTGCAAGTTCTTCATAAAGCTCACGAGGTGTGTTACCACCTTGCAGTAATGGACGGCGTTTATCTTTTTGTGTTCTTGCCATTTGCTTTTCAATGGTTGTTTCAAGATAAACAACAATTCCACGTGCTGACAATCGGTTGCGTGTCTCTTTTGATAAGACAGAACCACCACCAGTTGCCAGAACTACGCCTTGTTTTTCAGTCAATTCGTTAATGACTTTTTCTTCTCTGGCACGGAATCCCTCTTCTCCTTCTAGGTCAAAAATCCATGCAATATCGGCTCCAGTACGTTTCTCAATCTCTTGATCTGAGTCAAAAAAATCCATGCCTAACTGTTGCGCAATTTGTCGGCCTATTGTGCTTTTTCCTGCCCCCATAGGGCCAATTAGAAAGATATTTCGCTTTTCTGCCATTGTAGTTTCATCATCTATTAATTTTGGTTAAAATATACAACACAACATCAATTTTAGTTGATTAAAAATCATACAAAATTCAATTGTGTAACTTTTCCTTTGATCTCCGTCTAACGACAAAAATTTAGGTCGGTAATTATCTCAATAGATAGCACCTTTTGGCAATAGGTATTTATTAATAGTTTTAGCTAATACCAGCTTGATGCAAATCATGAATATTTAAAGCACCGACTAATTCACCCTCATTGTTAACGACTGGTGCAGCGGTAATATTGTGATCATTAAAGGATTTTAATGCTTCAACCGCTTTCCAATTATCAGGGATAAGGTATCCTGGGCTGGTCATAACATCCAAAATACTATCTTGTAATGTACCATTTTTCAATAATAACCGACGTAAATCGCCATCGGTAAATACTCCAATTATTTTATTATTATTCTGACAGATTGCAACTAAACCTACACCTGTTCGACTTAATTCTAGCATAGCATCAAGAACCGTTGCTGTTTGTGGAACTTTAGGTATTCGATCGCCTGTTCGCATCACATCTCTGACATGATTAAGTAATTTAGCACCTAAACTACCTGCTGGGTGGGAGCGAGCAAAATCTTCTTCTCTAAAGCCTCGAGCTCGCATTACAGCAATCGCTAGCGCATCACCCATCAATAATGTGTTGGTTGAACTTGATGTTGGCGCTAATCCCATTGGGCATGCTTCTTTTTCTATCGAGATATTTAAAATAGCTTGAGCTGATTTAGCCAATGGCGAATCAACTCCGCCCGTAATTGCAATTACGGGTACATTCATTGTAGCGAGGATCGGCAGAATAATATTAAATTCTTTTGCCCGTCCGGAATAAGAAATTAAAATAGCCACATCATTGGCTGTTACCATGCCTAAATCGCCATGCAATGCTTCCGAAGGATGCATAAAAAAAGCGGGGCTGCCCGTGCTTGCTAACGATGCAGCAATTTTTTTCCCAATATGTCCTGATTTCCCAATACCTGAAACAACAACCTTACCTTTGGTGGTTAAGATAAGTTGGCATGCATTAATAAAATCTTTGCCAAGCCGATTAGGTAACTTTTCCGCTTCTTGTAACTCTAGTTCAAGAACTTCTCGACCATATTGTAATAATTTATCCATTTTCAATTAGCCTGTCGAATAAAAAAATCAGTGTCCAGTGAATGTATAATCGGTAAATAAAAGTAATCGATTATAAAAGCTAAACTATTATCAGTTTAACAATTAACGATCGAATATTCAAAAAAAGAAAGTCTTTTTATCAAAACTTTTCAGGTAAACAGGTGCTTGAAAGTAAATATGAGTTCACAACATTAGAGTAACTTAAAGTCCGAAAGCAACTTTTACGCCTAATGTAGTTAAAATGGTACCTAATAATTTATCGAAAATAGTTTGAATTTTAAAATAACGCCGTTGTATTGTTTGATTTTGAAAAACAAACACCACAAAAGGCCACCAAAAAAAGGCTTCAATCCAAATGATAAATGCAATGATAAGTTTACCAATCGTTGATGATTCAGCATCAAGCATTTGCGTAAAAATTGCTAGAAAAAATAACGTTGCTTTAGGGTTAAGTAAATTACATAAAAAACCTTGCGTAAAAGCCAATTTTGTTGAAATTAGCTGCTTAATTGGTTGTTTGCCAACTAAGCAAGTGGTCGCATTAGAGGCAAATAATGCTTTAAAGCCAAGCCATATAAGGAAAGCGGCACTGGCATAGCATAGCGTGTTATAGAGCAATGGAATGGTGCCAATCAACACCGCAAGACCAGCAACGCAATAGCTCATATGAATCAAAATAGCAGTGATCACATCTAAACAAGTAAATAATGCTGTTTTTCGGCGATAATTTAAACTGTTTTTAACACTAAAAAGAAATCAGGTCCAGACGGAATCATCCCCAAAAAACAGGTCGAGCCAACTAAAAGCAATGTATCCAACTCCATTTTCGGTACCTATTTAAATACCTGTGCTGAATTATTGATCGTTGCGATATTGGCTTTATTTTTTTCAATAAACTGTTTTTTATCAAAATTAGGGGCAGATAAATAGTCAGTTAGAAATTTGCCATTACTTGCAACTTGTGCCCCATTTAAAATTAAACGAGGCAAATCAATTTGGTAAATGGTTTGATCGGGTGTTTTTTGTAGATCTTGTATACTTGCGTTAGTTAATAGATAAAGCTTGCGCTCTTTTTGTGAAAGGCGATTAATGGTTGGCGTGCCAGATCCCATCATTAAATGATCTGGGAAAATATAAAATACAGTGTTTTCTAATACCCCTTCATCTTTTAATTGTTGAATAAATAACCCTAAATTATGATCTAATGAAGCAGCAACAAAAGACATATTATCTGGTTTGGGTGAAATAATTGATTTCATTCTTTCGTCATCAAAACCATTTGGAGCATGAGTTGAAACGGTTGATACAAATAAGGCAAATGGTTGGTTATTTTGACGCATTTGCGTAATCTGTTTTTGCGCAACATCAAAAATATCTTTGTCATATAATCCAAATGGTGCTGTTGGGTATTGCCCAACGTAATTTTTTTCCGAAATGACTTGCATACCCAAAAGCTCAGCAGTATGCCCAATACCAGCAAAATCAGGACTAGGCATCACATAACGGGTTTGATACCCAGCTTGTTTTAGCACATCACCCAAACTAACTAAGTTTGTTTGGTTTGCACGCATTAATGGGGATGTTGTGTAACCGCCAATTAAAAATGGCATGCCGGTCATATAAGTATACATGGAAGCAGTCGTCCAAGTGCTTCCAGTGCTCATTGGCATATTGGCAAAAAAAGTATAATCTTGGCAAAGATGTCGTAAATTAGGTGTAATATCTTCAAAGTCGAGAAAACCTTGTTCAAACGATTCTAATGATAACACAATAATATTTTTACCTTGTTGGCTAACAAGCTGGTTTTTATTGATGTAATTAGTCATATTGAGTGATTGCAATGCTTGCTCAAATGGTTCGCGCGGAGCACTAGTAACCTGATATATTTCATATAACCGGCTTAATGGTCCATTGTGGTAACTAATTGAAAATATAGCGATAACAGCGAGTAATATGCGAGGCAATAATCGGTATTTTCCTTTACACCAATTAGCGAGTTTTAATAGTAAAAAAATGAAAGAAAAAAAGACTACAATGACCAGAACGGCTTGCAATTTAAAAATAAATAGCCCTTCTATAATATCATTTATATTTAAATTCACATAAAACTGATAATCAATAAATCCACCACTAAAGTAGATAGAAGTTAGCTCCATTACAATAAAAATCGTTAATAAAGTTACGTTTAAAAATTGCCATTTTTTCTTTTTAAAGAGCGAGGCAAAAACAATTGTGATAATAAAAAGAGGTAAAACAATGAATGTCGATAATGGCATAAGATTTGTTACTCAATTTCTCAAAAATCAATTTTGCTAAAGTATATACTCAATACATAAAAAAATAAAAATATCGCTTAATGCTGTTTAATTTATCACATTATCTTCATAGCCTAACTTGAAAAGTGCTAATGGCAAAAGCAGACTTTTCATATATCAAATGATAATTATTAGCATTTGATGTTGATAATTGAAACCGTTAGCAATAAGATATCGCCAATAATGTCAAATAATTAGGTATTACTATGTCGTGTTATGTACGAAAATTAGCTTTAATTCTATTATCATCGTTGATTCCTTTCGCGTTATGTTATGCCGATATTTCATTACCTAAGCCACAAATAAAAGATGGAATGAGCTTATTTGAAAGCTTAAAAAAACGTGCTTCAACATCTGGTGGCGGGTTTCCTACTGGTAAGATTTCTGATGAGGAACTTTCACAAGTGCTTTGGGCAGCAAGTGGGTTGAACCGAGGTAAAACAGGATGGACAGTACCAATGGTTAAAGGTAAGCCACCTTATGTACGAATTTATATTGCTGGTGAAAAAGGCACTTTTTTATATGAGTGGGAAGGTCATTATTTAAGAGAAATTAATAATAAAGATATTCGCGCCGACATTGGTTTGCAAAATTTTACTAAGCGAGCCGCCTATTCATTAATTTTTGTGTCAGATGCTAATGTATTGGCTGATATAAATCCCGAAGAAAGTACTCACTTTAATTATACTGCTGTTGGCGCAATGAGTCAGAATGCTTATTTAGCTGCGGCAGCATTGAAATTAAATGCTCGTTATATTCATTCCATCAAGTCAGATGCCATAATTCAAGTGTAAATACCCCAAACTTAGTACACAACTCACGTAGAAAATTAAGCTGCTTGTTTTAGTGTTTTGTATTCAATCGGTGTCATGTTATTTAATGCCTCATGCGGTCTTTCGGTATTATAAATCGTTAACCATTCTTCGGTTATTCTCCTTGCTTGAGCTAAGTTGTTAAAAAGATATAAATCGAGTACCTCAGTGCGATAGGTACGATTAAATCGTTCAATATAGCCATTTTGATATGGGCTACCGGGCTGGATATAATCAATGGTTATATCATGTGATTTAGCCCAGTTTATAAAGGTTTTTCCTGTAAATTCTGGCCCATTATCGACCCGTATTTTTAATGGATAACCATGATATTCGGCCAGTTTATCTAAGTAACGGGTAATCCTTCCTGCCAGTAAGCTTACTGCAATATCAATACCTAACGCCTTACGATTAAAGTCATCGATAACATTGAATGTCCTAAAGCGACGTTGATTACGACTACTGTCACTCATAAAATCCATTGACCAACATTCACCTTGTTTATTGGGGACTAATAACCTTTCCGGGCATCGTGGAGGAATGCGTTTTTTACGCTTTACCCTGAGATTAAGCTTTAATTCACAATACACCCGATATACCCGTTTATGATTCCATTGATAGCCGAGCTTTCTGATACGATTAAAACATTTAGGAAAGCCCCAGCGTAAATGCCGGTCTGTGATAGCATTCAACACCGAAACAATCACCG
>NZ_LZHN01000025.1:0-40380 GCF_001690435.1 Gilliamella sp. Nev3-1
ATTTTTGTTACGTTTTTTTAAGCTATTTTTTAATTTATTTAATAAAATCCAAATTAAAAATCCTATTTATGGTTTAAATAAAAAAATAAACCCCGAATTATATCGAGGTTTGTCATCAATCTGACCAGACATGCGTCTGGTTTTTCTGTTGGTTTTTTATAGCAGTAATATTTAGAAATCTAAATTAGCTGCTTTAAGGGCATTTTCTTCAATGAATAATCGTCGAGGTTCAACTTCATCGCCCATAAGGGTTGTAAATAATTGATCTGCTTCAATTGCATCTTTGATGGTGACTTGTAACATACGGCGACTGGTTGGATCCATGGTGGTTTCCCATAATTGTTCAGGGTTCATTTCGCCAAGACCTTTATAACGCTGAATAGTTAAGCCACGACGAGACTCTTTAATTAACCAATCAACGGCTTCTTCAAAAGATTCAACTGGCTGTTTACGCTCACCGCGTTGAATAAAGGCACTCTCTTCCAGCAGATCTTTTAATTGTGCGCCAAGGTGGCAGATATTACGGTATTCATTGCTATGGATAAAGACTTGATCTAATGGATAATGTGTATCAACACCATGGGTTCTGATTTTAATGATTGGCACATATAATTGTGTTTTTTCATTATATTCAGTTGAATACAGGTAGCTGCTGCCATGTTGCTCCTTGTTCGATAATTTTTCAACAATGGTTTTTGCCCAATTTTCAGCCTGCTGATGGTTTTGTAAAATACTTTCGTTTAATACGTCATGATAAACCAATTCAGAAAGTAGCGCTTTAGGGTAACGACGCTCCATTTTGGTAATCAGTTTTTCGACTTTTTGATATTCGGCAATGAGTCTTTCTAACGCTTCGCCTGCAAGTGCAGGGGCATGGTCATTAACATGTAATGAGGCATCTTCAAGGGCTAAAGCAATTTGAAACTGCGTCATTGCTTCATCATCTTTGATGTATTGCTCTTGCTTGCCTTTTTTGACTTTATATAAGGGCGGCTGTGCAATATAAACATAGCCACGCTCTATGATTTCTGGCATTTGGCGATAAAAGAACGTTAGTAATAGAGTACGAATATGTGAACCATCGACATCGGCATCGGTCATGATAATAATACTATGATAACGCATTTTATCTGGGTTATATTCATCACGACCAATTCCACAACCGAGAGCGGTGATTAGTGTTCCCACTTCTTGCGAAGAAAGCATTTTGTCAAAACGGGCTTTTTCGACGTTCAATATCTTACCTTTTAGTGGTAAAATTGCTTGATTTTTACGGTTACGACCTTGTTTTGCCGAGCCCCCCGCAGAGTCCCCTTCCACTAAGTAAAGCTCAGATAAGGCAGGATCTTTTTCTTGGCAATCAGCAAGTTTACCGGGTAATCCGCCTAAGTCTAAAGCGCCTTTACGACGGGTCATTTCTCGAGCTTTACGGGCTGCTTCACGGGCTCTTGCTGCGTCAATGATTTTCCCAACTACAATTTTGGCATCACTTGGGTTTTCAAGAAGATATTCTGCTAATTTTTCACCCATGACGGATTCAACCGCAGATTTAACTTCTGATGACACTAATTTATCTTTGGTTTGTGAGGAAAATTTAGGATCTGGCACTTTGACTGAGACTACGGCAATTAACCCTTCGCGCGCATCGTCGCCAGTTGCACTGATTTTGGCTTTTTTACTGTATCCTTCGTTTTCCATGTAGTTATTTAATGTGCGAGTCATTGCTCCACGGAAACCAGCTAAATGCGTTCCCCCATCTCGTTGAGGAATATTATTAGTAAAACAGTAGATATTTTCTTGATAGCCGTCGTTCCATTGCAATGCAATTTCGACACCAATGTTATCTTTTTCAGTACTAAAATAGAATATTTTCGGATGAATAGGGTTTTTATTTTTATTTAAGTATTCAACAAAAGCTTGAATACCACCTTCATAATGATAATGCTCACTTTTGCCTGTTCGCTCATCAAGTAATCTTATTGATACACCTGAGTTTAAGAACGATAATTCACGTAGTCGTTTCGCTAATATTTCATAAACAAATTCAATATTAGTAAATGTTTCAGGGCTTGGCCAGAAACGGACATAGGTTCCAGACTCAGTGGTTTCGCCAATAACTTTAAGAGGGGCTTGTGGTACGCCTAATTGATAAATTTGTTGGTGAATTTTCCCTTCACGATAAATAACTAATTCTAATTTATCTGATAAAGCGTTAACCACTGAAACGCCAACGCCATGCAAGCCACCAGAGACTTTATATGAGTTGTCATCGAATTTACCACCAGCATGTAATACAGTCATGATAACTTCAGCCGCTGAAACACCTTCTTCCTCATGGATTCCAGTTGGAATGCCACGACCATCGTCACGCACAGAAACGGAGTTATCAGGATGGATAGTGACTTCAATATGGCGACAATAACCTGCTAATGCTTCGTCAATGGCATTATCGACCACTTCAAAAACCATATGGTGAAGTCCTGTGCCATCATCAGTATCACCAATATACATACCTGGACGTTTACGGACAGCATCAAGTCCTTTGAGTACTTTAATGCTAGAAGAATCATAAGAATTAGACATGGATTTCTCGACTTAATTAATTGTTTATATCATTCTATAAATTTACGAAATTATACCAGATTTTATGTGAAAAATCTTATCATTTTCATCGATCATATGGGTAATTTGTTCTTGGTTAACTGCGGTAATAAATACTTGTGAATTGGCTAATTTTAAACGTTTGGCTAATAACTCTCGTTTGTGGTTATCTAATTCAGAGGCAAAATCATCAATTAGGTAAACACAAGATTGAGTATTTTGCTTTGAATAATATTCGCCTTGAGCTAAACGTAAAGCGCACATTAATAACTTTAATTGACCGCGGGATAATAAGTCTTCAACAGGAATATTGCTGACACGTAACCGAATATCCGCTTTATGCGGCCCTACTGATGTGTAGTTAAGCAGCTTGTCTCGTTCGTAGTGCTTGTTTAATATTTCAGCATAATCAGTGTCATGTTCCCAACCTTGATAATAGTGGCAACTAAGGTGATATTCAGGTAAAAAGTCCATGCAAGTTTGAATAATTTCAGGAAAAATTTGTTGCGAATAATTTGCCCTAATGTTGCTAATCTTTTCAGCAATAGGTACGATTTGTTTATCCCAATGTAATAATTGATTATAATTCTGGGATTGCTTTAATAATGCATTTCGCTGTTTAAATAGTCGCTTTAAATTATTCCATAAATAAACAAATTCAGGATAATGATGGAAGCATCCCCAATCAATAAATGCACGACGATATTTGGGCCCCCCTGTCAATAAATCAAACCCTTCTGGTGTGATTAATTGAATGGGTAATAATTTGGCTAAATCGGTTAATCGAAAGCCTTCATCACCATCTATTTTGATTTTATTATTGCTATTACGTGATTTTGCAAGACCAATTGAATGAACCTGTTGGTTGGTGTTTTTTATTTCACTAAATAACACAAGTTCAGGTTGCTCCTGCTGGATAATTCGATTGGATTGTGTATGTCTAAATGCACGCCCGTGGCCAAGCATGTAAATAGCTTCAAGCAAGCTGGTTTTCCCACTTCCATTGTCACCAACAATAAAGTTAAAGTGTGGCGATAAAGACAGTTGTGCATAAGCAATATTACGGAAATGATGAACTTGGATTTTTGAAAGAGTCATATGCTTATATTATTCCGGCCGAAACCGGAAAGTTAGATGTGGTTGATTATAAGCGCATTGGCATAACAACATAAGTGGCGGATTGATTATTAATATCTTCAATTTGTACACTGGATGTTGCATCAGTTAATAACAGTTGTACGCTATCACATTTCAATGTGTTTAATATATCAAGTAAATAGGTTACATTAAAGCCAATTTCAAGCTCTGATGATGCATATTTGACGTCAATGACTTCTTCTGCTTCTTCTTGTTCGGGGTTATTTGCCGTAATTTTTATTTGATTGTTATGGACATGAAGCCTAATTCCACGGAATTTTTCATTAGATAAGATCGCAACACGTGATAAGGCGTTTCTAAGCTCATCACAGGATACTTCAAGTGGTTTATCGGGATTGCGTGGTAATACGCGTTTGTAATCGGGGAATCTTCCATCAATCAGTTTTGATGTGAAAGTGAAGTCACCAAGGTTAACACGCAAATTATTATTACCAATTTGCATAGTGATTAATTCGTCGTTATCACTAACCAGTTTAGCAAGCTCAAGCACCCCTTTTCTTGGTAAAATGACCGAACAAGAAGTTTTAGTATCTTGCTCAATAGGCTGTGCACATAAAGCTAATCGATGCCCATCTGTTGCAACTGATTTTAATAATCCATCTTCAATTTCAAATAACATACCATTTAAGTAATATCTTACATCTTGGTTAGCCATAGAAAATTGAACAGCATCAATTAGCCGTTTTATAGTTTTTTGTGGAACGGAAAGATCAATATCACTTTGCCAGTTTTCTAAATTAGGAAAATCGCTAGCGGGCAGTGTGGATAAAGAAAATTTACTACGACCTGATTGAATCATCAATCGATTATCATCGACACTTATTGAAATTTGAGCATTATTAGGTAGGTTTCGGCAAATATCAAGAAATTTCCTAGCTGGCACGGTTGTTGCACCAGGTTCACTTAGTTCAACTAATGGTATATGCGATATCATCTCTATTTCAAGATCAGTTCCCGTCATTGATAGCGTGTTATCGCTCACCTGTAATAGTAAATTACCCAAAATAGGTAGTGTAGGGCGACTACTCAAAGGTGCACTGACAAGCTGCAATGGTTTAATCAGTTTTTCACGATCGATAATAAATTTCATAGTATTGATTCTTTGTTAAGTTGATAAAGTTCGAATTAAATTGGAGTAATCTTCTTTTATATTATTACTTTCTTCTTTTAATTCTGCAATCTTTCTACATGCATGCAATACCGTTGTGTGATCTCTGCCACCAAAGCCATCACCGATTTCAGGCAGGCTTTTATTAGTAAGCTCTTTTGCAAGCGCCATAGCGACCTGCCTTGGTCTTGCAACAGAACGAGAACGGCGTTTAGAAAGTAAATCTGATACTTTAATTTTATAATATTCGGCAACCGTCTTTTGTATATTTTCAATAGTAACCAGTTTTTCTTGTAAAGCTAGCAAATCTTTTAAGGCATCTTTAACAAAATCAATGGTAATAGCTTTCCCCGTAAAATTAGCATTAGCGATGACTCGGTTAAGTGCCCCTTCTAACTCACGAACATTGGAACGTAATCGTTTAGCAATAAAAAAAGCGACTTCTTCGGGCAATTTTATTTTATTTTCTTCTGCTTTTTTCATTAAAATTGCCACTCGAGTTTCAAGCTCGGGCGGTTCTATTGCGATGGTTAACCCCCAGCCAAAACGCGATTTTAAGCGATCTTCAACGCCATTAATTTCTTTTGGATAACGATCAGAGGTTAAGATAATTTGTTGGTTGCCTTCTAATAAAGAGTTAAATGTGTGAAAAAATTCTTCTTGCGATCGCTCTTTATTTGCAAAAAATTGGATATCATCAATAAGTAATGCATCGACTGAGCGATAATAATTTTTAAACTCTTCAATCGCATTATTTTGTAGCGCTTTTACCATATCTTGCACAAAGCGTTCTGAATGCATATAGACAACTTTGGCATTGTTTTTTTCTGCCATTATTTGATTACCAACTGCATGTAATAAGTGCGTTTTACCTAAACCGGTAGAACCATATAAAAACAAAGGGTTATAAGCTTTACCTGGATTTTCAGCGACTTGTTTGGCTGCGGCCACTGCAAGCTGATTTGATTTACCCTCAACAAAGCTATCGAAAGTATGTTTATGGTTGATACCTGAATGGTAGACATGATTATTCTTTGTTTCCTTTGTCGTTTTCCAAGCAGGCACAACATCTGCTTTACGTTGGCTACTTTGGGCTTTTTTATCAGTGGATATGGTTGAGCCAACTTCAAGAAATAATTTTAGAGAATCATCATTAAAAAGTTTATTTAATAATTGGTTAATGGTGGGTAAATATTTATTTTTTACCCAATCTAGGACAAACCTATTTGGCGCATAAATATAGAGTTTATTATCGACCATTTCCGCTTGCAACGGGCGAATCCATAAATTGAATTCCGTTGTAGGGATTTCTTCTTGTAATTGCGAAAGGCAATCTTGCCAAATAGCGGTAGGCACGGCAACTCCTTCAACTTTTCTTACTAACAATATCGTAAAGCATTATAATCTTTTTTGTGGATAATTTGTAGTTCTAAGGTGATATATAATTTAGTTGTTAACAAAAAAGATAGATAAAAAAACCCAGCTTTTAACTGGGTTTTAATCAATAAGTTAAGAAACAAAGATTATTTTGTTGATTTAATTACTTCAACTTCTCTTTCATTAAGTGCTTTAACTTCAATTTCAACACGGCGATCTGGGGCTAAACAAGCTTTTAAGCTAGCACCACGAAGCGCATTACATTTAGTGCCAGTAACTGGTTGAGATTTGCCCATACCTCGTGCACTGATAACGTGAGAAGGCACGCCATTGGCAACTAAGTATTTCATTACTGAATTAGCACGTTGTTCTGATAGTTTTTGGTTGTAGCTTACTGAACCAATACGGTCAGTATGACCAATTACTACGATAGCACTTTCAGTTGGTTTGATCTTAACTAGATTTGTAAGTAAGTTGTCTAATGCTTGACGACCTTCAGCTTTTAAGTCAGCTTTTGCATAAGCAAATAGAACATCTTCATTTAACACGTAACGGTTTACTTCAGTTTTTAATTCAACAGGAGCAACTATAGCTGGTGAACCTAAACGGTAAGTAATACCTAAACTCACAGTACCTGCATCTGGAGATGCGCCAGGTTTAGTATGAATATTGTGAACGTATTGGTACTCTAAACGAGTAGAGAAGTCTTCGTCGAAACGATAATCAACACCTAATGCATAAACTGGGGATAGATCAGTTTTCGTGCCATGACTAAGCGCGTCATATTTTTTAACCAATCCACCGTTTTTCCATTTAGCGATAGTGACCATACCACCTGCACGACCATAAATATCTAGACCGTCAATGATAGGATAACTTAATTTACCAGTTAAAGAAACACCTTGTGCAGAAACTTTACTATGACCTACATCATAGCTTTTTCCAGCATAACTGAAAGATCTTTTATATTTAGCAGATCCTAACCAGTCGTAGCCTAATTCGAAAGCTAAGTAAGGATTTGCTTGGAAACCAAGGAAAGCACCGCCAGCAACATTGCTACGATCTGAAGTGCTGATGCCAAAGTGATCTGAAATACGAACTTTATTTGCATCTAATTTATAAAGCTCTGACCAACCTAATTTAGCACCTGTATAAAAAGTGTTGTCTTCGTATGCTGCGTTAGCTGCAGTGGCTGTTAAACTTGCAACTGCGATTGCTAGAGCTAGGGTTGTTTTTTTCATTTTATTGCCTCAACTTATATGTTGTTATAGACGATGTTTAGTTTTTTGTTGCTTAAAATTTACTTCAAATAAAAAGAACAATTACTTATTTTTATATAATTATGCTACACATAATCTGACGCTAGTATAGCATAGATAATAGGCAAAGCTATATTTATTGCCATCATGATATGAAAATTTTTAAATAGTTTTATCAAATAATTTTGTTAATTGTCAGGTAAAAGTCATCAATTGTATTGGCTAATGTATTAGCCATAATAAAAAAGTCTGCTTCCAGTTTTTTATCAAATTCATCTGATCCTATATCTTCATTTTCGTCTAAAATAATAGCATCAAATTTAATTCGTTTAAATGTTAAATCGCTATTAATGATAAAGCTTATGCCTCTTTCATCAATAATTTTAATCTTAGTTATCCATTTCCCTGAATCAAAATGGACGCGCATTTCATCGCTGGTGATATCTTGATTTTTACAACTAATAATCCCATTACCTTCAAGGGTATCTTTAAGTTCGGCCTGATCGCCTAATACAAATGGTGGAAAATTCAGATTTTCTTTAACCCATGTAGTCATGATTTGTTCAAGTGGTTTGTCAATAGACAATGGCGTTAATGCTAGTGAACCAAGCTCTTTGCGTAAAATTGCTAAAATATCTTCAGCTTGTTTAAAGCTACTACAATCAACAATAATGCGTTTATTGTGCATATCGATCCATAGCCAATAGTGATTATATTTACTAAATGCTCTTGGCATCAAATCAATCATAACTTCGTCTTTTAAAGTGGCTTTTTCATTTTTACTGAGCTTTCTACTTAGTGCTTGCTCTTGTTTATCAATTTTTTCTAATAGCGCTTGTTTGATGACGGGAGCTGGTAATATTTTGGTTTCTTTTTTGATACGTAATAATAAATGCCCTTGCATATCGACAATCAAATCATCTTGATTATTATCATGATAAGGCGAAACCCATCCCATCTTTGTGGTATCTAAATTACCGCAGGGAGTAAAAGGGTGAGATTTTAAGGCTTTTTCTATCGCATCTTTATTAAGTAGCGTGTCACTATTAAGTTGATAAATTATGGCATTTTTAAACCAAAGCATACTTTTCTATTTCCTGAATTTTGTGATGAAGATTTTATTTTGTTTAAACTGATACTAACTGATAGTGAGTAACAAGTCGTTATCTTTTCATTGTCAGTATCGATGTTTATGAATTAAAAATTATAAGATACACCTGCATAAATTGAGGTTGTTACATTATTATCAATCATAGGGCTGTGAGTTACATTACCTGTCAGTTCATCAATATGAATACCACCGAAAGTAGCAATATTATCGGTTAAAGAATATTGTGCACCAATTTCAAAGTAAGGCGTAACAGAACTATTTGAATTAAAATAACGCAAACCTGAACGTGAAGACTCTTTATGAGAAACGCCATAATAATAGGTATTATGTTTACTATTAGCCCAATTTATACCAATCGTGGGTGCGACAATTAAATTACCTTGTATGTAAGGCACGGTATAGTCAGTATTCACTAAGATACTGTGACTTTTACCAAGAACGTCAGCGCCAATACTGCTTGAAAAAATCCCCCAATCTGTAATGATATCGTAATTTACTTCTGCCAATAAAGTAGAGTGACGGCTGTTAAATTTTTTTAGCATGCGATTGTTAGCATCATGAGGTTTAAATTCATTAGCAAGATAGCGAGCACCAAATGATAGACTTTGGTTGTCGTCGTTTAATGCGTAAATACCGGTAGAGAGATCATCAATAAAAAAGGAACCATTATCATAATCAATATGAGGAATAGGATAGAAGCTTGAGCGATAACTCTTATAGGGTGAATTAGACCAGCCTAAGCCGATACCTAATGATGTGGGATCGGCTGATGCAATTTGAGTATAGCCTAAAGGAAACATTGATAAGATTGAAATTATGCAGCTTAAATTTTTCATTCTGATACCCACTTCTCGCAATATGACTCAAGACAATTATTGCAATAATTTTGCCTCTCAGGGTTATCGTCACAAAATCTATACACTAATCGTACATTGTTACAATCCATTTTCTTTAATAATAATGCCACATTTTATCGTGTTTGAATATGGATTAGTTAGATAATTATGAGTAAACCAACTTTAGAAATGATTAACAGTCGTCCTGATGATGCGACTTTGTTAGCAGATGAAGCAAAATATTGTTCTTTTGGTGACACTGTTCATTACGTTGAACCGCCAAAAATCTTTGATGGTTGTGAAGGTAGCTACATGTACGACAAAGAAGGCAAAGCTTTCTTAGATCTACAAATGTGGTATTCAGCATGTAACTTTGGTTATGCTAATGAACGTCTAAACAACGTTCTAAAAAAACAAATTGATATCTTACCACAATGTGCCAGCCAATATTTGCACCCAACTAAAATTGAATTAGCTAAAACCATTGCGCAAGGTATGGAAAAACGCTTTGGTTACGAAGGTCGAGTACATTTCAATGTAGGTGGTTCACAATGTATTGAAGACTCATTAAAATTAGTTCGTAATGCCTCGGGTGGTAAATCATTAATGTTTGCTTTCCAAGGTGGATACCATGGTCGTACTTTAGGCGCTTCATCTATCACATCAAGTTATCGTTATCGTCGTCGCTATGGTCATTTTGGCGATCGTGCTATGTTTGTTCCATTCCCATACCCTTTCCGCCGTCCCAAAGGCATGACAGCAGAAGAATATGGTGAACATTTGGTGGCTGAATTTGCGCGTTTATTTGAAACCGAATACCACGGTGTTTGGGATCCAAAAGTTGGACAAGCGGAATATGCAGCGTTTTATGCCGAACCTTTACAAGCAACAGGTGGTTATATTGTGCCACCGCGTAATTACTTTAAAGGTCTTAAAAAAGTGTTAGATCAGTATGGTATTTTATTAGTCGTTGATGAAATCCAAATGGGCTTTTACCGTACAGGTAAACTTTGGTCAATTGAACACTTTGATGTCAAACCTGATGTTGTGGTTTTTGCTAAAGCATTAACTAATGGACTTAATCCACTAGGCGGTTTATGGGCACGTGAAGAATTAATTAATCCACAAGTATTCCCAGTTGGTTCAACTCACTCAACTTTTGCCTCAAATCCACTTGGTACAGCAGTTGGTCTTGAAGTGTTAAAAATGACTTCTGAAACCGATTACGAAAAAATGGTCATGGAGAGTGGTGCTTACTTCCTAGAAGGTTTAAAAACACTTGAGAAGAAACACAAAGAGATCGGCGAAGTTGATGGCTTAGGTTTAGCGCTTCGTGCTGAAATTTGTACTGAAGATGGCTTTACTGCCAATAAAGCTTTAGTTGATAAGATGGTTGATATTGGTATGTCAGGTGATCTTGATTGGAATGGTAAAAAAATGGGCTTAGTACTTGATATTGGTGGTTATTACAAAAATGTCATTACTTTTGCTCCATCGTTACATATTTCTCGTCAAGAGATTGATCAAGGTATTGAATTACTCGATCAACTTATTACACGTGCTAAAAAAGAACTTTAATCATTCCCCGTCAATTTTATTGGCGGGGCTTCTTATCGAATTGAATCAATTACTCGTTATATTGTTATGAAATACATCAATCAGTTAGAACCGAATGAATTAATCGACAATTTTTTAACTCATCCACCACAAGATTTTTCAGCTTGGTTGAGTGAAGATGGTGTGCCTGTTTTTTCTGCTAAGTTCGATTTACTTACTACTGCTGATGACAATTTTAAAAATAAAATCGAGAAATTACCATTTTCAAAAAAATGGCGTCACTGGTTACAACCCAAAACTTGTTTTGTGGGATCGACGGTTTCTGAAAATGCGTTGTTGACTAATGATGTTGATGCTAATGAGTTGGCGAATAATCTTAAAAAAGCCTATGCGAAGCAATATCCTTTTATGATTATCAAAGATATACCGTCTGCATCTCCTTTATTGAGTAAAAAAGATAATCAATATTCAACACAATTTATTTCAGCCTTAAAAGAACAAGGATTTATCGAAGTAGAAGGTCAAGCATTAGCTTGGGTGCCGATTGATTTTAAAAACTTAGATGAAGTTTTATCGCGTTTTTCTTATAGTCGCCGTAAAAATTTCAGACGTAAACTACGCTCACGCGAAAAACTGAGTATCAAGGTTTTGCATAGTGGTGATGAATCTTTTTTTAACGATGCTGTTTTAGATGAGTATTATCAACTTTATCTTAATGTCTATCAGCAAAGCGAAGTGCATTTTGATTTACTTACCAAACCCTTTTTTACGCAGTTATTACAGAGTAAAACGAGAAATGCGCATATTGTTACTTATTATGATGATGATCAATTAGTCGGTTATAATATCTGTTTTGTTGTTAACAATATGTTGGTAGATAAATATATTGGCATGGTTTATCCCAAAGCGAGAGAGTTAAACCTCTACTATGTTAGTTGGTTTTTTAATCTTGAATATGCGCTACAGCAAGGATTTAGTCATTATATTGCCGGTTGGACTGATCCAGAAGTTAAAGCCTCTCTTGGCGCTAGTTTTACATTATCAAAGCATTTAGTTTATATCCGAAATCCATTATTACGGGTGATATTACGCAAATTCATTGGTCATTTTGAAAGTGACAAGGAGAAAGTAGCATGACCTCCCCAATTATACTCAATTTTGATCACAGCGTCGGTCAGATTAATGATGCCAAAACAATTGATGTTAATAACTGGCAAGAGAGTATTCGCTTTGGTTGTAGTGAAAAAAAATTCAAACAATTTCAATTATTACTAGAACAATCTTTACCTGAAAATTATGGCACGGTACTTATAGGCAGTGGCGATTATCACCATATTTCGTTATTATTAATTGAAAATCTCGCTAAACAATATTCAGCCGAAAATCCAATTCAAGTTGTGGTTTTTGATAATCACCCAGATAATATGCGTTATTTATTTGGCATTCATTGTGGTTCATGGGTTAGCTATGTGGCAAGTTTGCCTTTTGTGAGTCATGTACATGTGCTTGGAATTACGTCTAATGATATTGGGCTTACTCATTTTTGGGAAAATAGATGGGCACCGCTTTTTCATAAAAAGCTCACTTACTGGAGTTTAAACGTGAATACCGCTTGGGCGAGAAAAATCGGTTTGGCTCACGCGTTTCGATATTTTGAATCGCCAGATGATCTCATTGCCAGTTTTTTATCGGAACAATACCATTGTGCCCAGCCCATTTACTTATCGATTGATAAAGATGTATTAAGCGAAGAGGTGATCCACACTAATTGGGATCAAGGTCAGTTGCAAACTTACCATTTATTAGATACGATTTCCTCAATTAAACAACGCATTGTTGGTAGTGATATCACTGGTGAGTTATCAATATGGCAGCCATCGAGTTGGTTTAAGCGTTTTTTAAGCTCATTAGATAAGCAACCCATTATTTCATCTGAAAAGCTAAATGAGTGGCAACAAGAACAGCATCAGCTAAATTTGACATTACTAAACGCATTAGCATTGTCGTTATAAAAAATTTCAAGGAAAGCAGGTTTGAGTATAACCCTGCTTTTTTTGAGTAATTATTTTTAGTGGGTTTGATTGCTGGATTCTTGTTTAGCCAATTTACTTTCAGCGATAGCTAAAAATAGAATTCCAGAAACAATGAGTATGGTGCCAACGAATTTGAACAAGGTGATTTGTTCATTAAATAACCAAATTGATGCAATCATCACCGTAACGACTTCAAAGTGTGATGCGGCAAAAGCTGGGCCTACTGGCGCTTTTTTTAATAGCGTCATCCAAGTAAAGAAAGTTAGAATATACCCCGCTATTGAGATATAAATCCAAGGATTAGTAAATACGCGAATTAGCCATTCAATGCTCATTTCTAGCGGTTGAGCCTCAATAGCCGTCAATTTGAAGCTGCATTGCGCAATTGTGTCAAAAAAGAGCAATACAGAAAAACCAATAACATAGAATCTAGCCATATTAAGACATCCCTACAAAAACGACACCAGCAGTAATTAATAGCATTCCAATTAAGCGATAAATAGTTAGTAGTTCTTTGAAAATAATGCGCCCAACCACCATGATAGTAATGATATTAAATGAAGCAAGTAACACCCCTTGAGAAAGAGGAACTAAGGTTAAAAAGGCTAACCATAGTAAAAATTCAGCAACGTAGGATATAATCCCAACCCAAATCCACTTATTTTTAGATAAATCGAGCCAGTAATACCAACCATCACGATTATTGGGTGCGATGGCTGCAAATTTAAAAGCGACTTGCCCTAATGTATCAAAACAGATATTACAAACCCAAAGTATGATAACTAATGGTGACATTATGCTTTTATTCCTTCTGCTATATTATCAAAGAACGAGGCGCATTCCTTAATCACTTCACGGCGTTGGCTATCGATGGTAATTAAATGATAGCTATTATTTAATACTACCAATTTTGTTGGTCCTGACACCTGTTTTTCAACCAATTTTGCATTAGTTTCTATATTGGCGATATCATCATTACCAGAATGCATAATTAAGCAAGGCGAAATGACTTTGGGTAATTGCTTGCGCATATGTTTTGCTAATAACTGCATCTCAGCAAGAGCCGGAAAAGGGTTACCCGCAAGCCCTGCTGAGGCGGCATCACCACTTAACATACTTTCAGAGACTACCGCACGAATGCGCTCATCTTTAAGCCCATAAGGTGGTTGTTCAATGAAAACCTGTTTTTGAAAAATACCCAATTTTTTAAAGTAAACAAGTAAGAAAAACAGTTTTTTTGCCCAAAATGGCATACTCCAACCATCGTAACAAAATGTGGGCGCTAATACGCCAACTCCTTTAATTTGTTCAGGTCTATCTACTGCCAGTTTGAGCGCAAGGAGTGCCCCCATTGATAGTCCAGCAACAAAGATATTATCCACATGCTGCGCTAAATAATCAGCACCATCTTGCACGCTTTTATACCAATCTTGCCATGTTGTTTTACACAGATCTTCTTCGGTGCCACAATGCCCAGCGAGTTGGATTGCATAAACCGTAAATCCTGCTTTATGTAAGCCATTGGCCAAAATTCGCATTTCATTCGGGGTGCCAGTTAAACCATGAATTAATAACACGCCATTTCTGTTTCCAGGTAAAAAGTAAGATAAATCTTGAATTGTACTCATTAGTATTCCTTGTTATTTTACCATTGTGACGGGGATAACAGCATGTTTAGCCTGTTTTAATGCGGTGGTTACCTCTGCGAAGCTGGTAATTTTGCAGTGATTAATATGATTTTCTTTGCAATAATTAACTAGTTTATCTTTGGCAAACACAAAATCAACATGATGTGATACGCAGTAATCTGATGTGCCATCGCCGACATAGAGTATTTGCGGAAAATATTGCTGTTTTTTAACATGATGACATTTGCAATTGCCACTTTGTTTAATACAGTCTTTATTCGCATAAGGGAACTCTAGACGCCAACTGCGCAAATCATTATGCATCAATTTATTGGCGAAAATAGGTAAACGCGCAATGCCATGACGTTTTAAAATAAACTCAATTGCATAATCTAGCCCGTCGCTAACCACGTGAACAGGAATATTGTTTTGTTCGGCGTAATTAATAAAAGATTTAAAATCCGCGTCAATTTCAATTTGAGATAAGACTTCATTGAGTTCATCGAGGCTTGCATCCATTAAGGCAATTTGTTTGCTCATACATTCTTGAGAGCCAATTTTGCCACTTACCCACAATTCTTCAAGTTCATCACAACCAGCTTGCCCAAAGTGGCTCAGTAATGTATCTGTCACATCTTTTACACTAATGGTTCCATCAAAATCACACAAGACAATTGGCGTCTTATGTTGTGTATAATTTGGAGAAGAAAGGGAATTTGTTATTGATGAAAAAGCATCCATATTGATTTGATATAAAACTAGTTTATTTATAAATATTGGCGCAGATTTTCTCATAGAGTGGCAATAAACTTTGTAGACTCTTTGTATATGTTTTGTAACGGCCAATAAAATGTCTGTATAATGAGGCACCTCTAAATATCAGCTACGCAATTAAGAGCGCATAATGAGTGAACGTATATTAATCATTGAAGATGATCAACGGCTAGCCAATTTGATTCAAGTTTATCTAATTCGCCAAGGATACCTTGTGGAATGGCATAATAGTGGTAAAGGAGCCGAAGAAAAAATTCAACAACTTAATCCCGATTTGGTGATATTAGATGTCATGCTTCCTGAAAAAACGGGTTTTGATATCTGTCGTGATATACGTACATGGTTTACTAACTATATTCTCATCATGACGGCTAGCGAAGATAATATTGATGAAATTGTTGGGCTTGAATTAGGGGCCGATGATTATTTGGCAAAACCTGTTGAGCCAAGATTATTGTTGGCACGAATACGGGCTTTATTCCGCCGAAAACAGATAGAAACGGATAAAGAGCATACTAAAGAATGGATTGTGCCACACAACAATAAAACCCTTATATTTGATAATTTAGTTATTGATGGTGAAAATCGCAAAGTACTACTGCAAGAGCAAGAAATTGATTTAACCACTGCGGAATTTGATCTGTTATGGTTGCTTGCGCATAATGCAGGGATCATTTTATCTCGAAATGACATTTTTTCTCAGGTCAGAGGTATCGATTTTGATGGTAGCGATCGTTCAATTGATGCTCGAGTTTCAAGGCTTCGACGTAAATTACTCGATGATCCAGATAACCCATCACGCATTAAAACAGTTCGAGGAAAGGGGTATTTATTTATGCGAGAAGGAGACAGCCATTGAGCCAACTATTAGCTAAACCGCTATTTTTTAATCGCCGAATTATATTCTATCTCGTCATCTTACTACTGCTACAAAGTATTATTGCTTATGGTGCTTTACTTGTATTTGATTCATTACCTTCTTCATTAACGGATATACCAGATGATCATATTGTGTTTCGAGAATCTCAGCGTGGCACGGTCAACCTTATTCGTATGCAAATCAACCAGCATAAAGATCGCCCTCTTCAAGAAGTGGTTAACGAACTACAACCCTATTTTGCTTATCCTATCAAAGTACTGTCTGTAAATACTCCGTTATCCGAAGTGGTGCTTGACGAGCTAGCAAAGCTTGGGTTTTCTTATGATAGCGACAAAGAGGTCGTTTATATTGATGTAAAAGATGAGCATTTGCTCCAATTAGGCCCAATAGTTGTGCGGGATATTTTGGCATCCAACACCATGTCATTAACCCTATTTTTGATTATTTGGGCATTATTTAGTGCAATCATCTTTTTTATTTTAATTTATCTGGCTTTTAGTGCGGTTTGGAAAGATCTAGTCAATATTAGACAAACTGCCGAACAGCTTGGGCAAGGTAATTTAAAAGCACGAACTGAAAATGTAAAAGGCTGGTTATTTAAGCCACTTGCTAATGTGTTAAATAATATGGGAACGCATATAGAACACTTAGTGAGCACTAATCAAACGATATCTCATGCCATGGCGCATGAATTACGCACACCGCTTGCGCGTATGCGATTTGAACTTAGTATGCTGGAAGAGTCTAACGACGAGCAAGAAAAACGACTTTTACAAAAAGGCATGAGTGATGATATTAACGAACTTGAAACATTAATTACGGCTAGTTTAAATTACTTCAAAATGCAACAAAGTAATATTGAACTAAACCTAACGTCCGTATCGCTAAAAGCGTGGGGTGACAAAATCTGCCAATCACTCACATTATTTAAGCCAAAAGGATTTGAACTCACTTGTAATTGCCAAGATGTGCAAGCGATAATTGATACTAATTTAGTTGAAACGATTGTTAAAAATTTGTTACTAAATGCCTTTAAATATGCAGCACATAAAGCAGTTTTAAATATCACTAAACAAGGAAATCAAGTCATCTTTGAGATTGATGATGATGGTACCGGAATTCCATTTGATGCGCGTGAAAAGATTTTTATGCCTTTTGCTCGGCTTGATACTAGTCGAACCCGCTCAACCGGTGGTTATGGGCTTGGTTTAGCTTATGTAAAATTAATGGCAGAATTTCATGATGGCAAAGCCTTTGTTGTAACCAGCCCGCTTGGTGGTGCAAGATTTGTGGTTTCGTTAAAATCAGGTGATGCTTAAAACAATTGTTCTTTATCGCACCTTGTAAAAGTGCGTCAGAAAAGCTATTGATTTTATTGAAGTTTTTATTTGGCTGTTTTTTGTGAAAGATCGCGCTTTTTATGCAATAACGATCTGTTTTAATTAAAAGATTTATTTACAAACCATTTTTGTCGTTGCAAATAGCTTGTTTTCCGTTTCAGAAATAGGAAAAATTTGTTATATTCTTCGGTTAACATTACAAGTAATGACAAAGCAAATATTCTAAATTTGTTATTAATCAATATATCATCAGAGGTTTTTTATGAGCGGTTCATTACCGGCCGAGACAGATAATCGTCCAACTAACTTTATTCGTCAAATTATTGATGCTGATTTAGCGGCGGGAAAATATAAAACAACACATACTCGATTCCCTCCAGAACCTAATGGTTATTTACATATTGGCCATGCTAAATCCATTTGTTTAAATTTTGGTATTGCGCAAGATTATCAAGGTAAATGTAATTTACGTTTTGATGATACCAACCCAGCCAAAGAAGATATAGAGTATGTTGAATCAATTAAACAAGATGTTCGCTGGTTAGGATTTGAGTGGGATGGCGAAATTTGTTATTCATCTGACTATTTTGACAAACTATATGAATATGCAATTGAGCTAATCAATAAAGGGCTTGCTTATGTTGATGAGTTGTCAGCTGATGAAATCCGTGAATATCGAGGAACACTCACTCAACCCGGCAAAAATAGCCCATATCGTGATCGTAGTATTGATGAAAACTTAGCACTTTTTATTCAAATGAAAGAAGGCAAATTTGCAGAAGGAAAAGCCTGCCTACGTGCTAAAATCGATATGGCCTCGCCATTTATTGTCATGCGCGATCCGGTGCTATATCGTATTAAATTTGCCGAGCATCACCAAACAGGCAACAAATGGTGCATATACCCAATGTACGATTTTACCCACTGTATTTCTGATGCGATCGAAAATATCACGCATTCACTCTGTACACTTGAATTCCAAGACAATCGTCGCTTATATGATTGGGTTTTAGATAATATTACGATTGAAGCTCGCCCTCACCAATATGAATTTTCAAGATTGAATTTAGAATATGCTATTACTTCTAAGCGTAAATTAAACTTATTAGTTTCCGAAAAAATTGTTGATGGCTGGGATGATCCACGTATGCCAACCGTATCAGGATTACGTCGTCGAGGTTATACACCAGCCTCTATTCGTGACTTTTGTCGCCGAATTGGTGTCACAAAACAAGAAAACACGGTTGAAATGAGCACCCTGGAGTTTTGTATTCGCGAAGATCTTAACGAAAACGCACCACGCGCAATGGCTGTGCTTGATCCGGTTAAAGTGGTTATTGAAAACTTTTCAGAAAACCTTGATGAAGTGCTCAGTATGCCAAATCATCCTAATCGTCCTGAACTTGGTCACCGTGAAGTCACATTCACACGTGAAATCTATATTGACCGCGCTGATTTTAGAGAAGAAGCCAACAAAAATTACAAACGTTTGGTATTAGGCAAAGAAGTGCGACTACGTAATGCTTATGTTATCCGAGCTGATCGCGTTGAAAAAGATGCTGAAGGCAATATTCAAACGATTTATTGTAGCTACGATCCCGCTACGTTAAATAAAAACCCTGAAGATGGGCGTAAAGTGAAAGGTGTTATTCATTGGGTTTCAGCAAAATTTGCCAAACCTGCTGAAATTCGCTTGTATGATCGCTTATTTAACACACCAAATCCAGGTGCAGCGGAAGACTTTTTATCAACCATTAACCCGACTTCTTTGGTAATTAAACAAGGTTTTGTTGAACCAAGCTTACAACATGCGGATATCGGGCATGCTTACCAATTTGAGCGCGAAGGTTACTTCTGCTTGGATAGCAAATTTGCAACTGAAGATAAGCTAGTGTTTAACCGAACCGTTGGCTTAAGAGATAGTTGGAACGAAGCATAATTAAACGTGCAATCATCGCCGGCACGAGTCGGCGAATGATAACTAACTAGATGACTTTACTTTTCATGTTTAAACAATTTTGTTTGTTGATCTAAATAGCTGAGTAAATCAGGCATTCGGTATTTACCCGCCATTGATTGCACATTTTCTGCTGCACGCTCTAACGATATACCCATTGACGTTACATATAGTGGGTGTTTACTTTGGCCACGAATAACTTCAATCAAATATTCGCTATTCCCCGCAAAAGGTTTTTTAGCAACGCCAATAATTGGGATCATTTTGTTTAACGCATTATACAAATGCCCACCAAGGCCTATCTTACCGTCATTCAAATGGACATAGCCATCAATAACGATGGTTGAGATCTGGCTTAAATCAACTTTATTAAGCAGTGACATTATGCAAGGTAATTCACGTTGATAAAATTGACCAGATTGATAAGGCGCAACATTATCTTGATAATCGATGATTAAGCTTTCAACCGCATTTTTCGAATCAGTCCAATGATTAAATAAAACGCCGACCGATTTGGCTCGGTCATTAATGTAATAGGCATCAATTGCAAGTATCATAGTGAGTTATAGTTTTTTTACCTGTTTATCATGATGATTTTTTTCACTTCATTAGTTAATTTTAATACAATAATCATTAACAAAATAGTACCAATTACTAAACAAACGCAAATTAACTATTTAAGTAAAAAGCATCGCCTGCCGATTCACTCTTTGTTGTAGGTAACATTTTTCCCTGCTAGCATCACATTATTCGCCAATAAAGGTTTGTGGTGCATCAAATACGCACATTAAATTGGGAATAAAGTAAATCTATTCCATTTAGTGATGTAGTGGTTGTTTTCGTTGCTCCCTAAATTAAATGAAAGGTTGATTATTTGTGCTATTAAATATAACGCTCATTTGGTTACGGTCAAAGGTAATAATCGGTGGTGGTTCATCAGAACAGGCATTAATGGCTTTAATTTTTGACTGTTTGATATTTAAATTAACACTGATATGTTGGTTATTATCATCCTTATCTTTATCTGTACTTCGAATAATATACTCGTCAAGTTTATGCCAATTTTTATCTTTATCATTGATTTTATAATGAATGCTAGCATGCAATGAGCAAGTCAGATAGCTGTCATTTTAGGAAATAATTCGTATATTAAATAAGCGGTGGTTAACATCAAGTTGATAATCAATTGCGTCAACAAGGAATATTTCAGGTAGTGTGCGTACTCAATTTGATTGCACTACGATTTAGAAAGTTTAAAAAACATTTAATTGCCCTAGAAATGAAAGTAGCTCAAGAAAGTTATGTATTGATAGAAAACCAGTTGCAAACACTTGGGTAAGCAAAAGTGTGTCTTGAGGTTCATGGTGAAATTGAGAGCCAGCATCTCGGCTACTTATGTGCTTATGTGCGCAAGATATCTATTATGTAGGATGCATCACAGAAATTGGGGAAACATCTTAACAAGTTTTTATCAATAATTATTCAAAGCTTTTTTGCCAAAGTGTACACGGAAAAATAGTTTAATTGAGGATATTGAGTATACAGAAACCAAGGCTTACCTTCTTTAGACTAGTGGTATTTTTAAATAATTCAATAAAACAATGAAAGCTGAATATTATGATGTTATGTTTAGACGCAATATCTGCACTTAATTATCTGAAAATAAAAAGAAAATTGAGTAATGGCTTCAATTTTATAATAAAGAAATAGCTCATTGAGACAAGTATTGTTAAGGTAAAACGCCTTGGCAAACTTGGTTAGGTGCCAAAGGCGCTAGTTAAGGAAAAGTCACTGCAGAATTTATTTTACTCATCGGTTCAGTGTTTTGTTAACATAAATTCTAATGAATAGTTAGTGTCTGTTAGCTCATGTTTAAGCTACTACAATTGCTAGCTCAAACATAAGCTGATATACCATATTTTTAATTGTAGATTTAGTATCTTATCTCAAAACCAGCAACGCTCACTTTTGCAAATATGGTGTCAGATTAAATAGTAACGAATATATAATTCTTGTACCTCACTGTTTACTTATCTAGTTTGTAGACTTTCTACGTGATGGACGCCGAAAAGGTTTTGGCGTTGGTAAATCAACTAATAATGCAGAAGGGTCATACTGGCTAACGGGAATAGCATGATCAATTGCTTTTTCAATTGCGGGTAAGTTTTGCGAATAGCGCTCGCAGGCAAGGGAAATCGAGTATCCCTCAGCTCCCGCCCGCCCTGTACGACCAATACGGTGTCTGTAATCGTCACAATCATCAGGTAGATCATAATTAAATACATGGGTAACATTAGGAATGTGTAAACCTCGAGCAGCCACATCGGTCGCAACTAAAATATCAAGATTACCTTGTGTAAATTGCTCTAAAATTGATAAACGTTTTTTCTGAGCAATATCGCCAGTGAGTAATCCAACACGGTGACCATCAGCAACAAGATGTCGCCAAATCTTTTCACAAGCCACTTTGGTATTAGCAAACACAATACAGCGATCTGGCCATTCTTCTTCAATAAGTGTTTGTAAAAGCGCTAATTTATCTTCATTTGATGGAAAGAATAGTTCTTCTTTGATTCTGTGACCAATCTTTTGTTCTGGCTCAACTTCAACATACTGTGGATTGTTCATATGTTCAAATGCGAGCTCACGCACATTATGTGTTAATGTTGCAGAAAATAGCATGGTTAGCCGTTTTTGCGGCGGCGTAATGTGTTTGAAAATCCAACGTATATCACGAATGAATCCTAAGTCAAACATACGATCGGCTTCGTCTAAAACGACAACTTGAAGCGCTTCTAGGTTGATATAATTTTGTTTAGCATAGTCGATTAATCTTCCTGTTGTGGCAATTAATATATCTACGCCGTTAGATAGCATTTTTAATTGTTTATCGTAGCCATCGCCACCAAAAGCTAATCCTAATTTTAAATCTGTTTCTTCAGATAACGCTTGTGCATCATGATAAATTTGCACAACTAATTCTCGTGTTGGTGCAAGAATTATAGCTCTTGGTTGATTGGTTTTGTGATCAGGTAAAGGTTCATGATTCAACAGGTGATTAAATGTTGAGGCTAAAAAAGCCATTGTTTTGCCAGTTCCTGTTTGCCCTTGCCCAGCAATATCGATCCCTGTAGTGGTTAATGGTAATGTTTTTTCTTGGATTGGCGTACAGTAAACAAACCCTTTTTTCTCAAGTGCTTTTAACACCAAAGGATGAAGAGGAAATTGACTAAAAGTTGTTTGGGTAAGATATGATTGAATCATTATGGTTGCAGATATAATTATCAGAATCTCGAGATTATAACACACTAAATACCGTGACATCACTAATAATTATATCCTATTATACTAATTACTAGTCGAGTAATTTAAACTCATCTATTATTGCATTAAGTAAAATATGTTGGAGGTAAAAATGAGTAATAATATCGTTCAGTTATCGGAAGCTACTTTCGATAGGACAATTAATGAATCAGCAAAACCAGTACTTGTTGATTTTTGGGCCTCTTGGTGTGGGCCTTGTAAAATGATTGCTCCGATTTTGGAAGAAATAGCTCAAGAATATGCGGATAAAATCGTTATTGCTAAATTAAATGTTGAAGAAAACCCTAATATAGCGCCTAAATTCGGTATACGAGGCATTCCAACATTGTTGATTTTTAAAAATGGGCAAGTGGTTTCGACTCAAGTCGGTTCGCTATCTAAAGCGGAGCTTAAAAATTTTATCGATTCTCAATTATGAAATAGCCTTTATATTGCATAAGAACTAAGAATTGAATAAAAACTAAGATAATAATTATTAAGAGAGTAGTGCATTGTGTACCGCTCTTTTTGCTTATTTTTACAAACAAGACTAATTAATGCAATTAAATCTAGACATATTGATATTTTTAGTGTAAATTGCGAGCTTCTTACAAATACTCCTTTCTACAAATTCATTGTTTTTATTGGTAAAGTGGTGAAATTCTATATACAGATCTTTAATTATCATCAATAGCTTAGTAATCGATTGAATTTATGTGCTGTAAGGGAAAGAATTTTTTATAAGTAAATGAAACAAAGATACACAAATAGTATTAATTGCAAACATATCAATTTTATCCTCAAGAATTTTTAAAATTATGAATTTAACTGAATTAAAAAACACTTCTGTCTCTGAGCTTGTAGCGCTTGGTGAGAAAAAAATGGGGCTTGAAAATCTTGCCCGCCTTAGAAAACAAGATATTATTTTTGCGATTTTAAAGCAACATGCCAAAAGTGGTGAAGATATTTTTGGTGATGGTGTGCTGGAAATTTTACAAGATGGTTTTGGCTTTTTACGCTCTGCTGACAGCTCTTACCTAGCAGGACCAGATGATATTTATGTATCACCAAGCCAGATTCGGCGGTTTAATTTACGGACGGGCGATACTATTGCAGGTAAAATTCGCCCACCAAAAGAAGGCGAACGTTATTTTGCTTTACTGAAAGTTAACGAAGTCAATCATGATAAGCCAGAAGATGCCCGCAATAAAATCCTTTTTGAAAACTTAACTCCCCTTCATCCAAATTCTCGTTTACGTATGGAACGAGGTAATGGCTCTACAGAAGATATCACAGCCAGAGTACTTGATTTAGCATCGCCAATTGGTAAAGGTCAACGTGGTTTGATTGTTGCACCGCCTAAAGCTGGTAAAACAATGCTTTTACAAAATATTGCTCAAAGTCTAGCAGTCAATCATCCTGAATGTGAATTAGTGGTATTGATGATTGATGAGCGCCCAGAAGAAGTGACCGAAATGCAACGTCTAGTTAAAGGCGAAGTTGTTGCTTCGACTTTCGATGAGCCAGCAGCAAGGCACGTTCAAGTCGCTGAAATGGTAATTGAACGTGCAAAACGTTTGGTTGAACATAAAAAAGATGTAATTATTTTATTAGATTCGATCACTCGACTTGCTCGAGCTTATAACACCGTTGTTCCATCATCAGGTAAAGTATTAACTGGTGGTGTGGATGCAAACGCGCTACATCGACCAAAACGCTTTTTTGGTGCTGCTCGTAATGTCGAAGAAGGTGGTAGTTTAACTATTATTGCAACTGCGTTGATTGATACGGGTTCTAAAATGGATGAAGTCATTTACGAAGAGTTTAAAGGTACGGGTAATATGGAAGTTCATTTATCACGTAAAATTGCTGAGCGCCGTGTGTTCCCTGCTATTGACTTTAATCGTTCTGGTACGCGTAAAGAAGATTTAATGACTTCACCGGATGAGCTACAAAAAATGTGGATCTTGCGCAAAATACTTAACCCAATGGGTGAAACAGATGCGATGGAATTTTTAATTGATAAACTTGCCATGACTAAAACTAATGATGAATTTTTTGAAATGATGAAGCGTTCATGATTTGTTCAGTTGATAATAAATATTATTAAAGTAATGAAAAATAGCCGTATTGTATTCTGATACGGCTTTTTTTATGGCAGAATATAGCGTAATTTATAAAACTTAAGTACGTTATAGATATTGTTAAAAAAAACCTTATGGTTAAGGTTATAAAGGTTTAATAAAGGAGCCAAATTATGTCAAAACAACAAATCGGTGTTATTGGAATGGCGGTTATGGGGCGAAATCTTGCACTTAATATCGAAAGTCGCGGGTTTTCTGTTGCTATTTATAATCGTTCTAAAGATAAAACCGAGCAAGTCATGGCTGAGCATTCTGATAAACAGTTGGCTCCTTACTTTACGATTGAAGATTTTGTCAATGCATTAGAGAAGCCTCGTCGTATTCTTATTATGGTGCAAGCAGGTAAAGGGACTGATGCGGTAATTGATGAGCTACGCCCATTATTAGATAAAGGCGATATTATTATTGATGGCGGGAATGCTTATTTTGAAGATACCATTCGTCGCAATAAAATGCTTTCAGATGAAGGTTTTAATTTTATTGGTACAGGAGTTTCTGGTGGTGAAGAAGGTGCACTTAAAGGGCCTTCAATTATGCCTGGTGGACAAAAAGAGGCTTATGAGCTAGTTGCACCGATATTAGAGAAAATAGCCGCTAAGGCTAATGGTGAACCTTGTGTCGCTTATATCGGCCCAAATGGCGCGGGTCATTATGTGAAAATGGCTCATAATGGTATTGAATACGGCGATATGCAACTGATAGCTGAAAGCTATTTTGTATTGAAACATGCTGCGGGTTTAACTAATGATGAACTAGCTGATGTGTTTACCGACTGGAATAAAGGTGAATTAGATAGTTATTTGATTGAAATCACAGCCGATATCTTTAGACATAAAGATGATGAGGGTAATTATTTAGTTGATGTGATTTTGGATGCAGCAGGTAATAAAGGCACAGGGAAATGGACCAGCCAAAGTGCATTGGATTTGGGGGAACCTTTATCTTTAATCACTGAGTCTGTATTCGCACGCTATTTATCAGCCATTAAAGATCAGCGCATTTCGGCTGCAAAAGTGTTAAAAGGTCCGCAAAACGAACCATATAGTGGTGATAAGAAAGTGCTTATAGAGAAGGTTCGTAAAGCACTGTATATGGCTAAAATCATCTCTTATGCGCAAGGTTTTGCGCAGTTAAAAGCCGCATCTCATAAGTACCAATGGGATTTAAATTATGGTGAAATTGCTAAAATTTTTAGAGCTGGATGTATTATTCGCGCCCAGTTTCTACAAAAAATTACTGATGCTTATGCTGATAACAATGAGATCGATAATTTATTATTGGCACCTTATTTTAATCAAACAGTTGAGGCTTATCAGCAATCATTACGTGATGTGGTGTCTTTAGCTGTACAACAAGGTATTGCGGTTCCAACACTTTCGGCAGCTATTGCCTACTATGATAGTTATCGTTCTGCGGTATTACCCGCTAATTTAATTCAAGCGCAACGAGACTACTTTGGTGCACATACCTATAAGCGTATAGATAAAGAAGGTGTGTTTCACACCGATTGGTTAAATATTGAATCATAGTATTTTCAATTTCTAATTCTATTTTTTAACAAAAGTGCAGAACTTGCGTGCACTTTTGTTTTTCTTCTTTTCTCTTTTTATATCCCAATAATTTATAAATACTTGTCATTATTGATTTTAAACTTGTCAAGTTATTTTATTTATTAAAAAACTAGAAAAACACTATATATGGTGTATAATTTGCTCATATTTACTATATATAGTATTTTCTAAGCAATGTGAAAACCTTGATTTCTATCATAAAAGCTTAATATTCTGATAAAAAATAATAATTATATAAATATTTTTACTGATATAAATCTATGCCAATTGCTAATTATTAATGAATATTGAGGAGCATATTATGCCTGTAGTAATTAAACGAGATGGTTGTCAAACTGCATTTGATGAGACTCGAATTAACGATGCCATTGTTAAAGCTGCTGTGGCAGCCAATGTTCATGATCCAGATTATTGTGCAACAGTTGCTCGTGTTGTGACTAATCAAATGAGTGAATGTGATAGCGTTGATATTAACGAAATTCAAAATGCAGTTGAAAATCAGTTAATGTCAGGCCCTTATAAAAAATTAGCGAGAACTTATATTGAATATCGTCACGATCGTGATCGTGCTCGTGAAGAACGTAGCCGGCTAAATCAAGATATTCGAGGGTTAATTGAGCAAAGTAATGTTGCTATTTTAAATGAAAATGCTAATAAAGATAGCAAAGTAATACCGACTCAGCGCGATTTACTTGCGGGTATCGTGGCAAGGCATTATGCTAAACAATATATTTTACCAAAAGACATTTCTCAAGCTCATGATTGCGGTGAAATTCATTATCATGATTTAGATTATGCGCCATTCTTCCCAATGTTTAACTGTATGTTAATTGATTTAGATGGTATGTTAACTAACGGATTTAAAATGGGTAATGCTGAAATTGAGCAGCCAAAGTCAATTGCAACAGCGGCAGCTGTAACGGCACAAATTATTGCGCAAGTTGCTAGCCATATTTATGGCGGTACGACAATTAATCGCATTGATGAAGTTTTAGCAAAATTTGTTACCATCAGTTATAACAAACACAAAAAAGTGGCTGAAGAGTGGAATATCCCAAATCCAGAAGCTTATGCTGAAAGCCGTACCGAAAAAGAGTGTTATGATGCGTTTCAGTCTCTAGAGTATGAAGTCAATACTTTACATACCGCTAATGGCCAAACACCATTTGTTACTTTTGGCTTTGGGTTAGGGACTAGCTGGGAATCACGATTAATTCAACAATCTATTTTAAATGTTCGTATTAAAGGACTTGGCAAAAATCACAAGACAGCGGTTTTCCCAAAACTGGTTTTTGCAATTAAAGATGGTATTAATCATAAACAGGGCGATGCTAATTATGATATTAAGCAACTTGCACTTGAGTGTGCAAGTAAGCGGATGTATCCGGATATTTTAAATTACGATAAAGTCGTTGAGGTAACAGGATCATTTAAAACACCAATGGGATGTCGCAGCTTTTTGGGTGTTTATGAAGAAGACGGCCAACAAATTCATGATGGGCGTAATAATTTAGGCGTCATTAGCCTTAATTTACCGCGTATTGCTATAGAAGCTAAAGGTGATGAAGCTCGCTTTTGGGAAATTTTAGATAAACGTTTAGCGCTATGTAAAAAAGCATTAATGACGCGTATTGCTCGACTTGATAGCGTAAAAGCACGTGTAGCTCCTATTTTATACATGGAAGGTGCTTGTGGTGTGAGACTTAACGAAGACGACAATATTTCTGAGATTTTCAAAAATGGTCGCGCTTCAATTTCTTTAGGTTATATTGGTCTTCATGAAACATTAAATGCACTTTACGGAAATCAAACGCATCCATTTGATAGTGATAAATTACGCAAAAAAGGTGTGGCAATTGTTGAGCGTTTACGTAATGCGGTAGATCAATGGAAGAGTGAAACTGGTTATGGGTTTAGTTTATATAGCACGCCAAGCGAAAATTTATGTGATCGATTTTGCCGGCTTGATACGGCTGAGTTTGGTGTAATTCCTGGTGTTACTGATAAAGGTTATTATACTAACAGTTTCCATCTTGATGTTGAGAAAAAGGTTAATCCGTACGAAAAAATCGAATTTGAAAAACCTTATCCTCAAGTCGCCAATGGTGGTTTCATTTGCTATGGGGAATATCCAAATATGATTAATAATATCAAAGCGTTAGAAGATGTTTGGGATTATAGTTATTCTCGAGTTCCTTATTATGGGACTAATACGCCAATAGATGAATGTTATGAATGTGGTTATACCGGTGAATTTTCTTGTACCAGCAAAGGCTTTGTTTGCCCAAGTTGTGGTAATCATGATTCTTCAAAAGTATCGGTTACTCGTCGTGTTTGTGGATATTTAGGTAGTCCTGATGCTCGCCCATTCAATTCAGGTAAACAAGAAGAAGTAAAACGTCGAGTTAAACATTTAAATAATGGTCAAATTGGTTAATAATCAATAAATATTTATGAATTATCATCGTTATTATCCTGTTGATGTTGTTAATGGGGAAGGAACTCGCTGTGTTCTTTTCGTTGCTGGCTGTGTACATCAGTGCCCAGGGTGCTATAACAAAAGTACATGGGGTATCAATTCTGGTTCGCCATTTACTCAATCACTTGAAGATCAAATTATTAAAGATTTACAAGATACCGAAATAAAACGTCAAGGATTATCGCTTTCTGGTGGTGATCCTTTGCATCCTCAGAACGTTCCAACTATATTAAAACTGGTCCAACGTGTTAAATCTGAATGCGATAATAAAGATATTTGGCTTTGGACGGGGTATAAGCTTGATGAGTTAACCGCTGAACAACAAGCTGTTGTTCCTTATATTGATGTGTTAATTGATGGAAAATTTGTGCAAGAACTTGCTGATCCTCGTCTATTATGGCGAGGAAGCAGCAATCAAATTATCCATCGTTTTAAATAAAAATGATTAGTGAATTATTGGGATTTGTGTAAATTGAGAAGATAGGAAATCGCTTCACGGTAGTTAATTTCTAGATTTTCGCTACTTGACGAGGATATGTGTAAGTCAGTAATTTTACCATTATGAATTCCATAAACCCAACCATGTAAATTCACTTTTTGCCCTCGTTGCCATGCTGATTGAATAATTGTAGAGTGGCCGAGGTTGTAGACTTGCTCAACCACATTAAGTTCACACAATACATCCAAACGAATTTCGGGTGGGAATTCTCCTAGTAGGGAGCTATTGCGAAACCATAAATCGCGGATATGCAACAGCCAGTTATTAATTAACCCTAAATCAGGATTTTCAACCGCATCACGAATTCCCCCACAGCCTAGATGACCACAAACAATGATATCTTCGATTTTAAGAACATCTACAGCATATTGAACGACTGATAAACAGTTTAAATCAGTATGTATTACAAGATTACCGACATTTCGATGTACAAATAATTCACCCGGTTTTAGCTTAATAAGTTTTTCTGCTGAAACGCGACTATCTGAGCAGCCGATCCACAAAAATTTCGGATTTTGTTCAATGGCAAGTTGTTTAAAAAATTCTGGATCTTCTTGCTCTATTTTTTCTGACCATTCGTGATTAAAACGAATCAAATCTTGTACATCAAACATAATTGATATTTCCTCATCTATTTCATTTTTATTTTTATTATTATATTTTTGTTTATTTTACGTTATTCAATTTGCCTAATATGTTGAATCTTACTTTTCATGATCAACTTACGCCAGAAAGGCGTCGTTAATAATTTAGCTTTAACAATTTTGCAATAGAGTTTTAAACGTAGTGGAATTGTGCGTTGATAATAACATTTATTTGGTTTCGGATGTTTACTGTTTAAAATTTTACTTAAAATTTCCGCACTATCCAATGCATAACTAATTCCTTCTAAAGAACTAGCACTAATAAAACCTGCAGCTTCGCCAATTAGAAATATGTTTTCATTGCCAGTATAAAAATCACGTAACCGATTTGGGTAAACCACTAAACACTTTTCTGTTTTGACTGGTTTACTAAAAATAAACCCCTGAGCTGTTAATTTTTCTTTTAATTGCTCAAAATTTTGATTTGCCACTTTTTTAGGAAAAGCACCACCAAAAATAAAATAACCATTTTTTGAAATGCTCCAAGCATAGCAATTTGTTGTTTGATTATCAAAAATACACGAATTAAATGGATTTGGGTGTTGTTCTACAAACCATTGTTGTATAGCTACATATTGCCTTATTGTATGCTGAGGATATCGCATTCTTCTGACAAGCGAGTTGGCGCCATCAGCACCTACTACATATTGCGCTGTGATATTATATTCGGTTTTGTGTTCATCAATATAAGTGATTTGATAGCCATCAATAATGCGCCTTACTTCTTTACAAAGCGTATTATGAAGAACGGTTACTTTTGACGGTATTAGTGATTTTAACCATAGATCAAATTTGTGTCGATCAAAACTCACATAACTTCGTTGGTAATTGCGAACAAGTTTTGTTTGTAAGTCATAAGTTTTGACACTAAAAATTTGAGGATTAGTTAAAATATCAGTGGGTAAATTCAGCTTTTGTCGAACAAAAGCTTTTTGTGCATCATCTGCTAATAATCCACCACAAGGTTTATGAAAACCTTCATCTGTAGATTGATGTTTTTTATCTAATGCAATGACTTTGAACGACGGGCTAAGTAAACGAGCTAACGTGCTGCCTGCAGGCCCAAGCCCTATAATTGCGATATCATAATCCATGTTATTGTACTGCTTGCTTTATCACGGTTAAAAAAGCTTTCATGTTAGCAAATTAAATTCAATGTGGCTATTAGAGATGTCGTTTTCTGTATACCAACTAGCTTGTCAAAAAGTTTCAGGAATGTATACCGTTTCAGCATATAATATAATTTTTTTCAATATGTTAATTTTGTTATTGACCTGATGCTGTTTTTTTAATGCTTGATATAGTTCATTACTTTGATCAAAGAGCTGTATAGCAAGCCAATATGATTTTGGGATTTGCTCTTTTACTTCTTCAAAGATAGTCGCTTTGTGGTGGATTTTATAAATTCGGTGAATCACTTTAGCTTTTTATTCATTGCCAACGTGATCAGTTTTAGTTAAAAAATGATGCGATTTGAAAAAACAATTTGTGAAAGAACTATGTGATATTCATTAATGTGATATTCAGTAAAATGCTTTAAAATATGTTGCGCATCTACCTGTGTAATAATCGATCAAGTTGGATTTTTCTCGAATTAGATCATCAATAAAAACGGCTCGAATCATTGGTGCCAGATCCCAGATTGGCAAGATCAGTTGGTAGGATAATCTACCAATCAAATTGTAATTCACCCTGCTTAGTGTTTTACGTGTAATTTATATCATGCTTCGGTTAGTTTTCCTTGCGCGCTACAGTAAATACAGCCATTGGTCATTTCAACGATTTGAATTTTAGTGTTAATATTTAACAAATTACTATCAATGCTTACTGAGCTAAATTCGTTTTCGATAATAATGGCTTTTCATCACGGTTATGTTGTTTTAATAAATAATTAAGGTGTGTTGTCTTACCTGAGCGAAGAAAGTTATTAAGATTACAGGTAATAATGAATTTGTAATAAAATCTTTTACTTATAGCTTTTTAATTATTAGCAATATTTAAAACCACCTTTGCCATTGACTTTTTCCTTCTAGTGCTTTTTAAAAAAACTTTATCAAACATAGGGAGTTGCTTTGGGTGGGTAAGCTTCATATGCTGAACATAATTATCATAACCAAAAGTGCCCACCATCAGTTTTGCAGTTTGACCAAGGTATTTCCCTACTTTAGAGAGAGAATCAAACATATTTTTCTCAGATTGAATACGATATTATTGAAATATAAAATCTTTAAATGGTTATATCGCATAACTCAAATTATAATGACGAATGCAGTATATACCAATAAAGGTGGGAATTTGCCTGAGCCAATCATTGATTAATTGTAATGATTATTAGATTCGCAAATAAAAATCAAATTTTTGATAGCGTTTGATTTTCTGTACTTTTAGTTGATTTGAAAAGAATAGCACTTTAATTTTTTCATGAAATTCATTTATCTATTAGTAAATAACTTCTATAATGTTTGCCAATTTATCACGCATAAGAGTTAATAATGGAAAAGTTTCACGTAAAAGGCCCTACCACGTTAAACGGTGAAGTGGTTATTTCTGGCGCAAAAAATGCTGCGCTGCCAATTTTATTTGCTGCCATTTTGGCTGAAAAGCCTGTTGAACTTAGAAATGTTCCCAAGTTGAGAGATATTGATACGACTTTGGAATTGCTAAGTCAGCTAGGTGTAAAATGTGAGCGAAATGACTTTATTCATCTTGATGCGGGTCATATTAATAACTATTGTGCGCCTTATGAGTTAGTTAAAACTATGCGAGCTTCAATTTGGGCTTTAGGTCCACTTGTAGCACGATTTGGGCAAGGACAAGTTTCATTGCCTGGTGGTTGCGCTATCGGAGCAAGGCCTGTCGATCTTCATATTACAGGTCTTGAACAATTAGGTGCAACTATCACGCTTGATGAAGGTTATGTTAAAGCATCAGTAAATGGTCGGCTTAAAGGTGCTCATATAGTGATGGATAAAGTAAGTGTTGGTGCAACCGTTACTGTTATGTCAGCAGCAACTTTAGCGGAAGGTAAAACGATAATCGAAAATGCAGCTTGTGAACCTGAAATTGTTGATACAGCTAAATTTTTAAATATGCTAGGCGCCAAAATTACAGGTGCTGGTACTATGCGTATTGAGATTGAAGGTGTTGAACGCTTAGGTGGTGGTGTTCATGAGATAGTTTCTGATCGCATTGAAACAGGGACTTTTTTAGTGGCAGCTGCGATATCCAAAGGTAAAATTACTTGTCGTAATACTGATCCCACTTTGCTTGATGCTGTGCTTTCTAAGCTGAAGGAAGCTGGTGCTAAAATTGAATTTGGTAAAGATTGGGTGTGTTTAGATATGCAAGGAAAAAGAGCGAAAGCAGTGAATATTCATACCGCACCTCACCCAGGGTTTCCTACTGATATGCAAGCTCAATTTTCATTATTAAATATGGTTGCTGAAGGCACAGGGATCATTAAAGAAACGATTTTTGAAAATCGGTTTATGCATGTGCCTGAATTAATTCGTATGGGAGCCAGAGCAGAAATTGAAGGTAACACCTTAATAACTCACGGTGTCGAAAAGCTCAGTGGTACACAAGTAATGGCAACGGACTTACGAGCTTCAGCAAGTTTAGTTTTAGCGGGTTGTATAGCTGAGGGGCTAACTACCGTTGATCGTATTTATCATATTGATCGAGGCTATGACAATATTGAAGCAAAATTAAGAAAACTAGGTGCCAATATTGAAAGGATAATAAAATAATGACAAAACAAGCATTGGTGTTTTTATCGGACGGTTGTGAAGAAACAGAAGCTGTAACAACAATTGATTTATTAACTCGAGCAGCAATTAATGTTACGACAGCTAGCATTTCAAGTTCTCGTGAAATTGCCTGCTCTCGAGGCGTAACAATTTTGGCTCAAAAAGTATTTTCAGACATTCAATACATCGATTTTGACGTAGTGGTGTTGCCTGGTGGGTTAAAAGGAGCTGAAAACTTTCGAGATTGTCCATTATTGATTGAGAAATTAAAGCAAACGCATTTAAATGGTGGCATTGTTGCTGCAATTTGTGCTTCGCCAGCTATGGTTTTACAACATCATAATTTATTTCCTAACGCTAATATGACAGGCTACCCAACTACTAAAGATGCATTCAAAAATTGGAAAGCAGATAGGGTTTATTTTGACAAGTCGAATAACGTTATTACTAGTCAAGGTCCTGCGACTTCTATTGATTTTGCTTTAAAAATTATCGATGTATTGTTAGGCCGAACAAAGGCTGCTGAGGTTGCCGAGCAGTTAGTTCTTCCGTTGGGAATTGAGTCTTATCAATAAATTAGGTACTAAATGTCAAATTCACATTTGTACGAAAAGTTAGTTAAAAGAGCAACGTTAATTGCCGTTTTGACCTCTATTTTTCTAATTTTAATTAAATTTATTACGTGTTGGTTAACTGGTTCAATAAGTTTATTTGCTTCATTACTGGATTCAAGTATTGATTTACTTGCATCTGGTTTCAATTTTTTTTTAGTTCGCTATGCGTTAAAACCTGCTGATGATGAGCATACTTTTGGTCATGGCAAGGCTGAATCTTTGGCTGCATTGTCACAAAGCGCATTTATTATTGGCTCGGCGATAATTTTATTATTTTCTAGTGTTCGATCTTTTATTCATCCTAGCGAATTGCAAATCCCTTTATTAGGAATTATGGTTTCGACAGTTTCAGCGGTAATCACAGGTTTCCTTGTTTTATATCAAAGGCGAGTTGTAAAAATGACTCATAGTCATGCTATTCAGGCTGATATGCTACATTACTCCTCCGACATGTTGATGAATATTGCTGTTATCATTGCGCTTTGCTTAAGTTGGTATGGACTTACTTATGCTGATGCTGTCTTTGCAGCTTTGATTGCTTTATATATTTGTTATAATGCTTACCATATTGCTTATCATGCTATCCAAGATCTGTTGGATCGCGCTTTGCCTGATAGTGATAATGTACGAATTGCTGAAATCATTTCTTCATACCCCGATGTTCTAGGTTTTCATGATCTAAAAACACGACAAGCAGGACCTATAAAATTTATTCAATTGCACCTTGAACTCGATGATGACATGCCTTTAATTAAAGCTCATGCTATTGCGGATGCTATTGAAAAATATATTGCAGAAGAATTTTCACCTGCAACAGTAATTATTCATCAAGACCCAGTTTCTGTTGTGCCTGCTGAAATGAAAAAGTAGAAAAATTAATCAGAAATAGCTTTTATTGTCTATTGTTAGATATCTGTTAAGACTCTATAATAACGAAAAGTTAATAAATTGGAGTTATTTAATATGATAAAAAAAATAGGTATTTTAACCAGTGGTGGCGATGCTCCAGGAATGAACGCAGCTATTCGTGGTGTAGTTAGAACTGCATTGGCAGAAGGGCTAGATGTTTTTGGTATCTATGATGGTTATATGGGTCTTTGTGAAGATCGCATTGTTCAACTAGAACGTTCAAGTGTGTCAGATATTATTACTCGTGGTGGCACATTTCTTGGTTCGGCTAGATTTCCAGAATTTAAAGATAAAGCAGTAAGACAAAAGGGCATTGCTAATTTGAAAAAACATCAAATTGATGCTTTAGTCGTTATTGGTGGTGATGGTTCCTATATGGGGGCAATGCGATTGACTGAAGAAGGTTTCCCATGTATTGGCTTACCAGGTACTATTGATAATGATATTCGTGGCACTGATTATACTATTGGTTATTTTACTGCGCTTAGCACTGCTGTTGAAGCTATTGATAGATTACGCGATACTTGTTCTTCACATAACCGAATTTCAGTAATTGAAATTATGGGACGAGACTGTGGCGATCTAACCTTAAATGCCTCAGTTGCTGGTGGGTGTGAGTTTATGATTATTCCTGAGGTTTCATATACTAAAGAAGATCTAATCGAAGAGATTAAACTCGGCTTTGCTAAAGGTAAAAAACATGCGATTGTGACTGTTACCGAGCATATGTGTGATGTTAAGCAACTTGCTGCAGACATTGAAGCAGCAGTCCATCACGAAACACGGGCAACAGTATTAGGGCATGTTCAACGAGGCGGTTCACCGGTTCCTTATGATCGTATTTTAGGTTCTCGTATGGGAGCTTATGCCGTTGAATTATTGTTACAAGGTGAGGCAGGTAGAAGCGTAGGTGTACAAAATAATAAATTAGTGCATCATAATATTGTTGATGCTATCAATAATATGAAACGCCCATTTGATATTGATCTATATAATACTGCCAAACGATTATTTTAAATCGTTTATTGTGCAACTAAAGCATAATCTACATTAATTAATATCATTCTGTTTTGCTATAGGTGAGCTGTTAAAGATAAAATCTTAAAACAGTCACCTATTTTTTTCTCTACATGTTTTCCTGTAATAGATTTCAGTTATTATAAAAAATTCTTGGATTTTATTAAGTATGGATGTAATTTATAATCAATTAATTACACATATTATGCGGGTAATTTTATGTCATTACGTTTTTTAGAAGAAAGCAATCGCTTTTATGTTTGTGATGCTAATAATAAAGAAATCGCTGAAATGACTTTTACAAGAGTGGGAAAAGATAAAGCGACTATTAATCATACTTATACCGATCCGACATATCGAGGGCAAGGTATCGCTGATAATTTATTAGAGTTAGTGGTCAAACGTCTACGGCAGGAAAATCGAGAAATTATTCCTATTTGTTCATTTGCGGCGAATAAATTGGTTAGGTAGTCAAATCAAGCGTTATCCAATTATTGCATTGATTTATATTGATATTTTTACTGTGTTTTTATATGCTTTTTTTTGTAAAAGAGTATTCTAGTTACATAAATATGTGATAATGTATGCACATTCACTTTCATTATTCACACTATCGAAAATGGTAACAGAAAAACCGCAAAAAATTCATTCTATTCACGTATTACGTGGTGTTGCGATTATTATGATTGTTTTTAGTCACTGCTTAGGTGTATTTAAAAATAATCATTTAATTACAAATAGTTATTTATTTTCTTTTTTAAATTTATTTGCATTTAATTTCACTACTTTTTTTGTATTAATTGCCGGTTTTTTATTTCAACACTTGACTTACAAATATGATACTAAAGCATACTATTTATCAAAATTTAAGACAGTAGTATGCCCTTATATTTCGGTATCACTTTTTTGTTTTATCTTTTTTCATTATCAGTACTTATCCAATTTGCCATGGTTCTCATCAATTGAGCCTAGTGTTATGAATGCGATAGTTCACATGATGCTAACTGGCACACAGCTTCTACCTTTATGGTTTATGCCAATGATTATCATGATATATTTAATGGGACCACTTTTCTTTTATTGGTCGAAAAAAAAATTAATTGTTGCAGGTTTGATTGCTATGTTTTGGGTTGTGATGTTTACTAAACCAGATTTTACTAAACCGTTTTTAAATTTACTGCATTACGGTCCTATTTATCTAATTGGTATGATGATAAAACAAAATTATGAAACTATTATCAAATCAGTAAAAGATAATTTGTTTTTGATAATATCCTTTTTTTGTTTATGTTTTTTCATTCCATTTGCTTATCGCTATATGACTCATTTGGTTGTAGAAAAGCTATATTATGATACATTACAAAAGATCGTTTTATTTATATTAGCACTTTATTTTTTAGATGGGCTCAATCACAAAGAGAATAAAGGAAAGATTTATAAATTTTTCTCTTATATGGCAAATATAAGTTTTCCCATCTATTTTATTCATGAAATCATTGTGTTACAGCTTGAGCATTTGTTATATATCTCTCCACTAAGCAATATAATTAAAACGGATAATGGTTGGTTAGCATCATTGGGGGCTGTAACTTTTTTAGTCTCTACTTTAGTTATCAGTATTATGATTGCTAACATAATAAAATTAATTTTCAAAAATAACGCAAAATATCTTATAGGTGGAATTCGCTAAATCACGTTATTTATATTTAGTGCTTTTTAATGCTTTTGGTAAAAAAAGAATAATTACTATAGTGAGAATAATCGTTCTCTTTTTAAATATAGTCAAAATATAAATTAATTTTGAAAAAATTATTGAAAATACGAGGATTTTTATATTTACATCAAATGTGGCGAATAAAAGGGTTTGAACAAATAAAAAACAAACGAGAGAAAAATTGAAATTAATGCTTGCCAAAAAAAATGAAGTCCCTATAATCCGCATCCACTGACACGGCGTCAGCGAAAAGCTGAGGCAAGTTAGTGAAAAATTAAGATCAAAAATTTTGAAAAAAGATCTTGACGAATAAAAAAGGTTAGCGTAGTATACGCAACCCTTGAGACAGCGAAGTAAATTAACGGAAAGTTGATTGGTTTAAAAAGGCTGTTAGCTCTTTAAAAATAAGAAACAGACAATCTGTGTGGGCACTTGCGAGACAAAAGATTAAAGTCTACGGACTAAAAAATTAAGTCTTGATAAGTGACACTGAAGATTCATTTGAATATGTCAGAGACAGTTATTGAGCATCAAACTTTAAATTGAAGAGTTTGATCATGGCTCAGATTGAACGCTGGCGGCAGGCTTAACACATGCAAGTCGAACGGTAACATGAGTGCTTGCACTTGATGACAAGTGGCGGACGGGTGAGTAAAGTATGGGGATCTGCCGAATGGAGGGGGACAACAGTTGGAAACGACTGCTAATACCGCATAAAGTTGAGAGACCAAAGCATGGGACCTTTGGGCCATGCGCCATTTGATGAACCCATATGGGATTAGCTAGTAGGTGGGGTAAAGGCTCACCTAGGCGACGATCTCTAGCTGGTCTGAGAGGATGGCCAGCCACACTGGAACTGAGACACGGTCCAGACTCCTACGGGAGGCAGCAGTGGGGAATATTGCACAATGGGGGGAACCCTGATGCAGCCATGCCGCGTGTATGAAGAAGGCCTTCGGGTTGTAAAGTACTTTCGGTGATGAGGAAGGTGTTGTATCTAATAGGTGCAACAATTGACGTTAATTACAGAAGAAGCACCGGCTAACTCCGTGCCAGCAGCCGCGGTAATACGGAGGGTGCGAGCGTTAATCGGAATGACTGGGCGTAAAGGGCATGTAGGCGGATAATTAAGTTAGGTGTGAAAGCCCTGGGCTCAACCTAGGAATTGCACTTAAAACTGGTTAACTAGAGTATTGTAGAGGAAGGTAGAATTCCACGTGTAGCGGTGAAATGCGTAGAGATGTGGAGGAATACCGGTGGCGAAGGCGGCCTTCTGGACAGATACTGACGCTGAGATGCGAAAGCGTGGGGAGCAAACAGGATTAGATACCCTGGTAGTCCACGCTGTAAACGATGTCGATTTGGAGTTTGTTGCCTAGAGTGATGGGCTCCGAAGCTAACGCGATAAATCGACCGCCTGGGGAGTACGGCCGCAAGGTTAAAACTCAAATGAATTGACGGGGGCCCGCACAAGCGGTGGAGCATGTGGTTTAATTCGATGCAACGCGAAGAACCTTACCTGGTCTTGACATCCACAGAATCCTGTAGAGATATGGGAGTGCCTTCGGGAACTGTGAGACAGGTGCTGCATGGCTGTCGTCAGCTCGTGTTGTGAAATGTTGGGTTAAGTCCCGCAACGAGCGCAACCCTTATCCTTTGTTGCCATCGGTTTGGCCGGGAACTCAAAGGAGACTGCCGTTGATAAAGCGGAGGAAGGTGGGGACGACGTCAAGTCATCATGGCCCTTACGACCAGGGCTACACACGTGCTACAATGGCGTATACAAAGGGAGGCGACCTCGCGAGAGCAAGCGGACCTCATAAAGTACGTCTAAGTCCGGATTGGAGTCTGCAACTCGACTCCATGAAGTCGGAATCGCTAGTAATCGTGAATCAGAATGTCACGGTGAATACGTTCCCGGGCCTTGTACACACCGCCCGTCACACCATGGGAGTGGGTTGCACCAGAAGTAGATAGCTTAACCTTCGGGAGGGCGTTTACCACGGTGTGGTTCATGACTGGGGTGAAGTCGTAACAAGGTAACCGTAGGGGAACCTGCGGTTGGATCACCTCCTTACGAAGAGCTCGTAAGTGTTCACACAGATTGTTTGTTTAGAA
>NZ_LZHN01000026.1:0-29315 GCF_001690435.1 Gilliamella sp. Nev3-1
ACAGAATCGACAGCAAAGCTAGACACGCACACCACTCAATATAGCTAGTACGCTGTCACCTTATTAACTCATATGAAGAATAATAACATGTATAAATCATCAATCATGGAATGGTTGCAATCGAATGCGCCATTAATTTACGGTGTCATTCTATCCATCATTATAGCCTACGGTCGTTTAACATATGACGGGGTAGGCGGACGCCGTAAATGGGTTGAAGCGTTATTGTGTGGTGCGTTGTCATTAGCTGCTAGCAGTGGGCTAGACTATTTTGGCTTACCAGTTAGTATGAATCCGTTTATTGGTGGCGCAATTGGATTTTTAGGTGTTGATAAATTACGTCAAGTATCAAATTCAATGTTAAGAAAAAGGGTTGACAACAACGATGACTAAGCTAACTGAACATTTTACGCTAGAAGAGTTTACTCGCTCGACAACAGCTAGTAGATTAAAAATTGATAACTCTGTGCCTGCTGATTTAATGCCCAACGTGCAATTAACAGCTATTAAGCTGGAGTTGGTAAGAAAAGCTTTAGGTAAGCCAATTATTATCACGTCTGGATATCGCTGTCCTGCGCTAAATGCTAAAGTTGGCGGTGTAGCAACAAGCGCTCACACAAAGGGATTAGCGGTAGACTTTAAATCGTCATTCGGTACGCCTAAAGAGATTTGTCAACAGTTGGTTGATGCTGGGGTGCAGTTCGATAAATTAATTCAAGAGCATAATCAATGGGTGCACATTGGTTTTAGTCCGACACATAATCGCCAAATAGTGTTAACAGCAGCCAAGCAGGGCGGTAAAACGGTTTATTTGAGTGGTTTAAAATGAATAAAACATACACGGCAATAGCGATTATTTTTACATTTATGATTTATGTTATTGTTAATTTGTGTAAAGACAAAGAAGCAATTCAAAAAACAAACGATGAACTGCTCGGAAAAATCGAACAGTTAAATCAGAACATCGCTAAAAACAATCAAATCATAGCAGATAATGAGCAAAGCAAACGCGAGCTAGAAAATCAATCTATCGAAAGGCAGGAGCAAATCAATGAGCAACTCAAAAATAATGACTGCGCTAATCAGTTTGTGCCTGTGTCTGTTTCTAACAGCTTGTACAACAGAGCGAAAAGTTTACGTTACTCAGCAAATCCCATCAAATCTACTCGTTGATTGCGCACCAAATTTACCACCAAGACGAATGACGTTCGGCGATAGTCTCAGATATAACGAGCATTTGCTAAATGTTATTGAGAAGTGTAATAGCGATAAAAGGGCGATAAGAGAGATTAGTAATTAAAGAGGTAAAAATGGCAGTATTTAAACGTGTTTCAAAAGAATATATTCAAATGAATTATACCCATTACGCCTTGGCGTACGGAATTTACCCGATTTATATCGGTAAACTACATCACGAATCACCAACTGTAGAAGTTAGAAATTGGTTTCCAGGGCGGGGGTTAACCTTGCTTGATAATATAATTCAACCAATACTAACACTACTTGGTAAAGAGAATGTGTTTATGTTTAAAGTGACTGGCGAAATAAAATGTGACGAAGATAACTGGTTACCAAGAATGCAGAAATTAAAACCGCACGAAGAATCATCGTTTTGGCAAAGGTTTGCGATAAGCCAACTTGACGTTGCAATACGTGATTTACATGAAATCAGGGCAAACACAGATTTCCCTGAGTGGGTGGATAATTGGGTTTGCGGTAAATTAGATTGTGCGTTAAGGTTTATTAAAAGCTCAAAAGGTAAGAATGGCTGTAAATCAATGGCGTATGACGCATACCAGATGGTGACCAATGCTTTGCTAGTATTAGATTTGTTTAGTTCCAAAAATCTATACAATGGCAAACCAGACATTAGCATTCTAGAAGAATACATCAAAAGCAAGAATAAATAATTATTCACTTTTACCACATAAACTATAAAAATCCCCGGGCGGTTATAAAAAATAACTGCATATTTAATCAAACCGCTTAATTGCGGTTTTTTTATATCTGAAATTTGCCATCACACGGCAATTAACAACAAGAGCCACTTAGGAATGAGTTTTAGAGGGCGCCAGATGGTTTTCATGGTTACCTCTCTTGGACTGGTTCCCTGTGTGACTAAAACTCATTTCTAATGGAGAATACCATGAATATTATTAAATTTGATTTTAATGGTCATCAAGTTGGCTTTAACGATGATGGATGGATTAATGCTACAGAAGCGGCTAAAAAGTTTAATAAAGAGCCAGCTCAATGGCTTAGATTACCCGAAACTATAAGATATTTAAACGCCTTGCAATTTAAATATGGGAAAATCACATATTTAAAAACTAAACGAGGTAAGTACAACGGCGGTACTTGGATTCATCCTAAATTAGCCGTTCGATTTGCCCGGTGGTTGTCTGTGGATTTTGAAATATGGTGTGATGAGCAAATAGATAAACTCATTCGCTCTCAATCAATAACGTACACAGACGAACAAGTATTAGCAATACTAACTCATAAAGAGCCACAAACATGGGAAAAACGATTCCAACAACCTTTTTATCAAGCATTATCAAAAATGACTAACTTGCCATTCAATAATCATGCTGGTGGTTGTCCATCATTGTTTGGACTGATAACTCAAAAGTGGGTTTATGGTGTAGTACTACCTGAAAAGGTTTATCAGAACATCAAAGGACGTACAAGAAAAGGCGAAAAAATTCATCAATTTTTAAAGCCAGAGGCTTTGAAAGCAGTAGAAGATCAACTAATAGCAATAACAACAATTGCAAAAGGCTGTATTGATTACAAAGATTTTGAGGCTCGCTGCTCAACAATATTTAATACGCAGGGACAGATTAAATTCATCTTGGCAGCATAGAGGTAACTATCATGGATAATAAAAACCCTATTTTTTACGCTCGCATTGTTAGTATCTCATATGTAGAACATCTCATTAGAATAAATGGCGATAATATTTTTAAACATCATCGAGGAAACTTGGAATTAGAACCTGACAGCCTAGCGTCCTTCTTGGAGGGATTCTATGAACGAGAGCTTTCAGAATTTGAACGCATGTGTATGTATGGTTCAATGATTGATATGAATAAAACAAAAGAGGGCTGTTTATTAAAAATCGGCACGACTTTTTATTTAAATCAATCTGGGATAGATAAATTAAACAATCTAATGAGTGATTTCATGCTAATGAATTTAGAAGAGAAAGAAACAAAATCAGCAGTTACATATCATTAACATAAATGATTAATCATACTCGCAGGGTAACGATGAAACAAATTCAATTAGCTCATTTATATAAGCACGGTAGATTTTACGGTTACGGTATTGCTGTAGATGGGCAACTATTATCTAATCAAGTTTCTATTAATATTGAGACAAAACCGAATCAACTTCCGCGTGTATGTGTTGATTTCAATTTGGATTGTGAGGTGGTTAACAATCCGGTTGATATTGAATTGAATAACAAAGAAATATAACTCTTTCCGAGAGACTAATTATTTACAGGATTTTGATTTGAAAAAATATAGCAAAGCCCCGCTGCCGTTTCAGGGGCAAAAACGGAACTTTATAAAACTTTTTAACGAACAAATAAAAAAATTATGTGGTGACGGCTCAGGCTGGACAATAGTTGATGTTTTCGGCGGTTCAGGGCTGTTATCTCACAATGCTAAATATACATGCAGAAACGCAAGAGTAATATATAACGATTATGATAATTATAGTAATCGACTCGCTAACATAAGCAAAACGGAAGAAATCAGAAAAGATTTATTGTCATTAGTGATCGATTCTCAGAAAGGCGTAAAGATAAAATCAAAAACAAAAGAAAAAATAATTCAGTACTTAAATTCTAAACAGGAAAATCTGGATTACTCGACCTTGTCGAACTATTTATTATTTTCTGGCGGCATCGCAACTAGCATAAGTGATTTTGAAAGCAGGTCATTATACAATAGAGTGACAGTAACGCCACTTAATTGCGATGGCTACTTAGCTGGCGTTGAAACTACACATTTATCTTTTATCGAATTGATGCAGAAAAAATTTACTGGCAAGTCGTTATATTTGCTAGACCCACCATACATCAATACCCAACAAGGTTATCACAAAGATACGTATTTTGGGCTATTAGATCAAGTAAAGTTATTTGAACTAATGAAACCTCCTTTTATTTATTTCACAAGCGATAAGAGCGAAATCGTTGAAATGGTTAATAATGATAATTGCACATTCAGCGATATATTTAGTGAATGCGAAATATTTGAAACTAAAAACCAAGTTACCGGAGCATCATCATATAAAGACTTTTTGATTTTGAAAAAGAGTTATGGTTATTGTTGGGAGGGGGATTATGCCAGTATCACCCAAAGTATTCAATCCTCATCGTAAACGCAATACAGCTAAAGTTAGCGGTAAACAATCATGGGGAAACGGAAGAGGTGGTAGACCATGGAGACGATTGCGTATAGCGATTCTTGAAAGGGATAACTATCTCTGTCAATGTGATGATTGTACACGGTTAGGATTAGTTAGGGTTGCCAATGAGGTTGACCATATTATTCCGTTGTCTGGAGGCGGCACAGATGATGAATCCAACTTGCGGGCTATTAATAGCGAATGTCATAAAAAGAAAACAGCAAAAGAAAGCCGCGCAAAGATTAAAAAGAAAGAGGGGGTGGGTTAAAAGTCTATAACTTTTTAGTTGGACACCGACCGCCTAATCAAATTTTCACACCGTCAAAATTAATAATCCGATTTTTAGGAGGATGTAACATGGGCAGAAAACGGACTGATCCCAATTTTAAGGTGATCGCAGGTACCGACCGCCCCGATAGAGAAATTCAAGATGTACCTAAATTTGATTTAATTGATGATTTCCCCGAAGCACCACTTCATTTAAATATCGATGGTATTCAAATGTGGAATAATTTAGGTCCGCAATTGGTAAATACAAAAGTTTTACAGGTAGTGGATCTCTATCCGTTAGAGCAGTTATGTGTAGCGTGGCAAATGTTCAGGAAAAAAGCAAAAGCTGACATGGAGATCACAGCATCAGAACATCAAGCATTGAAAGCATTATTTTCAGAATTTGGTATGACACCTGCAAGCCGTAGCAAGGTAACGACGCAGAACGATAAAAATACTGGCAATAAATTTGCAGGCAATGGAAAACGAAAAGCGAGTTAAATTATGCGTGATTATGTTCAGATAGCGATTGATTATGCAATTGACGCGATAAAAGATAAAGAGCGTAAGAAATATTGCAAGCTGATCAGGCAAGCTGCCAAGCGATTTTTAGATGATTTAAAGAGAGCGGACAAAAAAAAATGCCCGTTTTTTTTTGATGAATGGCATGCAAAAGATGCGTGCGATTTTTTAGAAAAATTACCACACGCCAAGGGTAATTGGGACCCACCTACAATAGTTTTACATCCATCACATATATTTTTTGTAGTTCAATTATTTGGATTCAGAAAAAAGACTTTTATTAAAATAAAAGATTGGGCTGATGATGATAAGTTTTATCCTCGCAGGTTTTCGTCTGCGCTGTTTGCTGTTGCTCGTAAAAATGCAAAAAGCACATTATCAGCGGGGATATTGCTTTATTGTCTTTGCTGTGAACCAGAAAATGGAGCGGAAGTAATTAGTGCGGCAACAACATTCCCTCAAGCGCGAATAATTTTCGATACAGCTAAAATAATGGTTGAGAAAACATTCGATATTCGAGAAGCGTTTGGACTTGAATGTTGGTCGAAATCAATATCTAGATTTGAAACAAACTCAAGCTTCAAACCAATTCACGCAAAAGCATCAACACAAGATGGACTAAATCCATCACATATTGGGATAGATGAAATTCATGCACATAAAACGGCTGATTTATTAAATGTTTTACAATCAGCGTTAGGCGCTAGAGCAAATCCTCTTATTTTATACACGACAACAGAGGGTTATGTTAATGCTGGACCATGGCAAGAAATAAGAAAATTTGCACAGGATTTGTTGAAAGGAAGTTTTAAGGATGAAGCAGATCACTTCTTGGTGGTTTTTTATGCGCTAGATGATGACGATGAAGAATTAAATCCCGAATCATGGATAAAAGCCAGCCCGTTTATTGACATAAACCCTTATTTACTTGATGAGATAAAAAAAGCTGCGATTGAAGCCAAACAAATGCCATCTAAAATGGCGGAGTTTAGAATCAAGAGGCTTAACAAACCATCATCAGCCGCTGATATATGGATAGATTTAAGGAAATGGGATAAATGTGACGGGCAAGTAGATTTAGAATTTCTAAAAGATTACCCTTGTTATGGTGGTCTCGATTTAGCCTCAACAAGTGATTTAACGTCGCTAAGTTTGACGTGGAATATTGACGGTGAAATTTATACTTATAACTGGGGTTGGTGCCCAACATCAGCAATAAGTTATCGAACAGAAAGGGGCACAGTGCCGTATGCGGGTTGGGTTGAAAAAGGCCATATCAAGCAAACGGAAGGGGACGTAACTGATTATACTGTAATTGAATCAGATATATTGGAATTATTTAATAAATTCAATATAGTAAACATAGCTTATGACTCATGGAATGCACAAACGTTAGTTAACAATCTTGTCGCCGAAGATGTACCAATGATTCAATTTATACAAGGTGCAAAATCTTATCATCCAGCTATGCAAGCGACTGAAATTTATTATGTATCAGGAAAATTACATCACGGAGGTAATCCCGTGCTTAGATGGTGCGCGTCAAACATGGTGGCGAGGCGAGATCCAAACTTGAATATGGCTCCTGATAAAAAGAAATCGGCTGACAAAATTGACTATTTGGTCAGTATGTTAATGAGTATTGGTGTAATGATAGCGGACATTGAAGTTAACGAAGATGAAGATATTGAGGCAGCATTTAAGGACGTATTAATAATATGAAACTAGCATTAATTTTATTCATGGCTTTTAGCTTATTTGGCTTTGTATTGCTGATTATTGCTGCATATCTAATATTTGGATATCAGTATTCAATTTTAACCGCCTCTTTATGCTCGTTTGCATCAGCGTATTTTATAAAACGAGGCTTAACAAATGGCTAAAAACTTTTTTCAGGTTATTGCTGATTCGGTGAGGTCGCCAAAAAGTGAGATACTTGATACCGGCGGTAACACAATCAGACCCTCTGATAGTGAATTCTGGGCTAATTTTTTGGGCTGGCAATCTGCTAGCGGACAAAATATATCTGTAGATAAATCATTGAGATTATCTGCGGTGTGGGCGTGTGTTGGGCTTATTTCTGACACCGTCTCAACATTACCATTAAATCTATACGAGCGGCTGCCTGATGGCGGTCGCAGAGTGGCCTGTGATCATCAGTTACATGATGTTTTACATTCTAGCCCAAATTATAACAATACACCGTTTGAATTTTGGCAAATTGAGTTAGCATCAATGTTATTGCGTGGCAATGCGTATGCAGAAATAAGACGAACCGCCAGCACTGTATCCGCTATAAATTTCCTGCCTCCACAATGTGTGAAATCCAAAATTCAGCCGGACGGCAGTTTACTGTATGAATATTCAAACAGGAATGGTAAACGAGAAATATCAGAAAATGACATGTTTCACACTCGAGCATTCACATTAGATGGTATTACTGGTGTTTCGCCAATCCAATATGGTGCAAATGTAATAGGCTCTGCAATGTCTGCGGATGTTGCAGCTAATAGTACATTTAAAAACGGGTTAATGCCTACCGTTGCATTTTCTACCGACAAGATCATCAAAAAAGAGCAGCGCGACGAATTTCGCGCTAGTGTTCGTGAGATTTCAGGAGCAATGAATGCAGGTAAATCGCCTATTTTAGAATATGGGTTAGAAGCTAAACAAATAGGGATTAGTCCAGAAGACGCGCAATTACTTGAATCTAGAAAATTCAGTATTGAGGAGATTTGCCGATGGTTTCGCGTTCCGCCGTGGATGATTGGGTACACAGAAAAAAATACTAGCTGGGGATCGGGGTTAGAGCAGCAAATGATAGCATTTGTTACATTCAACCTGAACCCGTGGATCACTCGAATTCAGCAATCAATCAATAAACGGTTATTATCACCACAAGATCGCAGTAAATATTATGCTGAATTTAGCCTAGATGGGTTATTAAAGGGGGATAGTTCAGCAAGAGCAAGCTTTTATTCAGCAATGGTAAATAATGGCATTTATACTCGTGATGAAGTGCGCACAAAAGAAAACCTACCAAAACGCGGCGGCAACGCTGACGTATTAACAATTCAAACCGCAATGGCGCCAATTGATGCGCTAGGAAAATCTGATAAATAAAGGCTTTCAATGAAAAAACAAAATCTACCAGTAGCACCACAAACGCTACAAAAAGTGCCTGTCGCATTCGATTTGAGTGCAGACGCATTAAATAAATGGGAATCAGGGATTAGAGCGGAAATAGAAGATGATAACACTATTTCAATTTTAGATCCTATCGGCATTGATTATTTGACGGGGGAGGGAGTGACCGCAAAACGAATTGCCGCAGCGCTCAGACAGATAGGTAATGACCGAGATGTTACTGTCTATATTAATTCGCCCGGCGGTAATATGTTTGAGGGGTTTGCTATCTATAACCTTCTCCGCAATCATGGTGGGAAGATCACCGTAAAAATTATCGGTATTGCTGCGTCGGCCGCATCAATAATTGCAATGGCTGCTGATGAGCTGCAAATAGCCAGAGCAGGATTTTTAATGATACATAATTGTTGGTTGCACGCTGTAGGCAATCGGCATGATTTTAGAGCAACAGCGGAAACAATCGAGCCGTTCGATTTAGCAATGTCAGATATTTATGCAACCAGATCAGGGTTGGATAAAAACGTAATCATATCAATGATGGATAATGAAACTCACATTGTCGGTAATGATGCGGTTGAACAAGGTTTTGCTGATTCATTACTACCCGCCGATGTTGTAACAAAACAAAAAGAATCCGATCCGAATTCATCAATAAAAAAATTAGACGCCCTGCTCGCCAAAGCTCAATTACCGAGAACTGAGCGTCGAAAATTCATTCAAGAACTAAAAACTAGCATGTCTAGCGCTGCTAGCGAAAGCACGCCGTGCGCTGCTTCTGATGTTCAAATAAACGTAGAGATTGGCTCTACAGCAAAATTATCAAATTCACTAAAAGGTATTTTAAAATGACAAATTTAGCACAATTAGAACAAGAGTATAAACAAGTCCAAGCTGATCTTAAAAGCGTTGGAGACACATTAAAAGGTTATGCTGAGAAATCTGAAAAAGAAATTAAAGCGCACCAGCAATTAAGTGCAGAATCAAAAGCGAATGCAGACACAGCATTAGCTAAATTCAATGAATTACAAGCCAAGTTAAATGATATTACGCAAAAGCTGGAACGACCACGGGATAACCAAAAAGAGGCTGTACAATCACTAGGGCAAATGGTTGTTGAAAGCGAATCATTCAGAAATGCTAATATGAATGCCTCGTTTCGAGGTTCAGTACGTGTGAACGCTCCTCGTTCGGCGATTACGACCACAACAACGAATATTGTTGCTCCAGACCGCCAAGCTGGGATTATTGCACCGCCAGTTCGTCGCATGACGATCCGTGATTTACTGATCCCGGGAACTACTAATTCGAACTCAATTGAATTTGTCCGAGAAACTGGATTTACAAATAATGCAACAACTGTTGGTGAGAGCAATGCAAAGCCTTATTCTGACATTACATTTGGATTAGTTAATTCACCAGTACGCACTATTGCTCACTTATTTAAAGCTTCTCGTCAGATTTTAGACGATGTTTCTGGGTTGATTAGTTACATTGACGGGCGAGCGCGTAATGGTTTACAGCTAGCAGAAGAAAAGCAATTATTGTTTGGTAATGGTTCTGGATCTAATATTCTCGGTATTGTTCCTCAAGCCTCCAGTTTCACCCCGTCATTATCTGTTGACAATGCAACCGCAATTGATCGCATCCGTCTAGCGTTACTTCAATCTGTATTAGCAGAATTTCCTGCTAATGGTATCGTTTTAAATCCAATTGATTGGGCAGGTATTGAGTTAACAAAAGACAAAGAGGGGCGCTATCTCATCGGAAATCCTATTGACGGTACAACTCCTCGATTGTGGAATTTGCCTGTTGTAGCAACTCAAGCCATGAACTCAAATAATTTCCTAGTGGGTGCATTCAATATGGCAGCTCAAATTTTTGACAGAATGGATATGGAAGTCTTGATTTCTACAGAGAATGACAAAGACTTTGAAAATAACATGATCACCATTCGAGCCGAAGAGCGATTAGCATTAGCTGTATATCGCCCAGAAGCATTTGTAACGGGTGAAGTAACACCAACAGTGTAAAGGAGAATGGCGAGGCAACTCGCCTTTATTTGCTATGGAAAAAATAAAAGTAATTGCTTTAAAAAGTTTTGATTACGGCGGAACAATCAGAACACCTCAATCGCCACCGTTTGAAGTTGATAAATTAGACCTGTCCTATTTTGTATCAAATGGCATGGTTAAACACTATCACGAGAAAGACAATGTTAACACGGAAGAAGATCAGCTGTCTTCTAATGCTGATAAAGCCTCTCAACCTAACACGAAAAAAAAGGCTAAAAAAGATGTCACTGATAACGCTTGATGAAGTAAAATTACATCTGCGCATTGACCATAATTTTGATGATGCTGATATTCAATTAAAGCTTGAGGCCGCAGAGGAACAAGCAATTAATTTCTTGGAGCGACAAGTTTACGCAACAGATGACGAACTAAAACAAGCTGTTTTTTCAAATAAAGCAGGAGATCGTCCGATGTTAGTCAATTCAAGTTTTAAATCCGCTGTTCTTTTATTATTGGGACATCTTTATGAAAATAGAGAAGAAACCAGCACCGCAAATTCATCAAATGTTAAATATGGATTTGAACGATTGTTAAACCCATATCGAATTCATATAGGTGTTTAGTATGCAGTCAGGCAAATTACGTAACCAAGTAACTTTTCAGAAGCAAATCAATCGTACAGACGAACTGGGACAACTAGTTAATAAATGGGTCGATGTGTGCACTGTACGAGCTGAAATTCGTGACGTGTCGGGAAAAGAGTATCAAAGCTCACAAGCTGAACAAACGCAAACAGATTGCAAAATTCTAATTCGATATCGAAATGATATCACGTCTGATATGCGTGTAATGTGCAACGGTACTTATTACGACATCAAAGCAGTATTAGAAGATGTGAAAAGGACAAGGCTTGAATTGCCGTGCCAAAAAGGTGTTCGTTATGATTAAACCAACATTATCTATTACTGGATTTAAAGCGCTTGAAGCTGACTTTAAGTTACTGTCAAAAACAGAACAACGGAAAGTATCAAAAAAAGCGGTTCGTGCTGGTGCGGTGGTTTTTCGTGACGCTATCCGCGCAAGCGCTCCAGTTCGTACTGGGCGATTAAAAAAATCGGTATCGGTCGATACAGCAAGGGGATCGCTAACTGCTGGCGTTAAGTTTAAAAAAATTCGAGTAATCAAAAAATCAAAAAAAGGCAAAAGCAAACAAACTTTGCCATTTTACTGGTGGATGATCGAAAACGGCACGTCAAAAATGTCAGCGCGTCCTTTTGTTCGTCCTGCTTTTGATGCAAATATAAAAAAGGCAGAAGATGCAGCATTTGAACAGTTTTTAAAAGATATTGATGAGATTTTCTCAAAATGATTGAAGCTAAAATCAATAACACACTAAAAACCTTGTGCGACGGACGGGTAAGTCCATTAGTTGCGCCTCAGGGAACAAGCCCTCCTTACATCTGTTACACAAAAATATCAGAAGTTTATGACGATGTCATGTGTGGTCAATCATCTGTTGAGTATTGTTTTCAGGTTGATATCTATGCTAAAACACTGCTCGAAGCTGAAACCATTAAACAACAAGCGTACGAAAAACTGAAACAATTAAAACCATTCAATATTACTAGTCGTCAAAACTACGAATCAGAAACTGAGCTATATCGCTCAACATTAGAATTTTTCATTCAATAATTACCTATTTAACCATTTTTATGCCGCTTAACTGCGGTTTTTTATTTTGGAGATATTAATATGGCAGAAGTACAAAGTGAATATACCAAAACAAGGGATGTTGGTGTTTTTGTTAGTAAAGATCCGTCCCTTAAATTTATTGCGCAGTCAACAGCAAAGCTTAGTCTAGAATGCACAGTAACTGATTACTCAATGACAGCGCCAGAGGGCGAAGAAATCGACGTATCGACACTTTCCTCTATCACAAAAGAGACTATTAGTGGCTTACCCGCGGAAGCGACGGTATCCATGAATGCTAATTTTGTTATCGGCAACGCTGCACAGCAAGTTTTACGCAAATCGTATGATACTGGTGATAACTACGCATTTCAGATCAAATATGAGGACGGTAGCTCAATCGACTGGATTGCGCGTGTAACTAGCTATGAATTTAAAGGCGCAAAAAATGGTGTTGTAACAGGTTCATTTTCATTCAAAGTGAAGGGCAAGTTTGTTTTTAATGTTTCACCAGCCAATTCAGGACAAAAATAATGAATTTAAAACAAATTATTACAGCAAAAAATTCAGGCTTTCGCACAAAAAAAATTCATGTTAGCGAGTGGAATGTAACGGTCACTGTTCGTGAGCCGTTACACACTGATTTCCACCGTTATATTAAATCAATTAAAGATATTACGGAAAGCAAATCACTAACCGATCACGAAAAAGATGCGCTGAATATTAAGGCGGAAGCAACGCTATTTTCAGCAATTCTACTGGACGATAATGGCGATTTAGTTTTTTGTGATGGTGTCGATGATTTAGTTGAAAACTACGGGCCAATTCACACTCGGCTAGTTAATGATGCAATTAATTTGCTCGGTTTATCTAGCGAACCAATCGCCGATGCTGAAAAAAAGTAGAAAGCGATCCTGAGCTGTTTTTTAAGCTTAAATTAGCATTAAGGCTCGGTAAAACTCTTGCCGAGCTTGAGCAAACGCTATCAGTAAGGGAATTTTACTACTGGGTCGCATTCGACAAATTAAACCCGATCGGCGACGAACGCCACGACTGGCACGCCGCACAAGTCGCATCAGCTATCTATCGCTCACAAGGTGCAAAAGTCGAGTTTGAGGACTGTTTACTTAAATTCAAAGAAGAGAAGAAAGAGCCTGTCAGCATATTTGACGCGCTATCAAATTTACTTGGGAAATAATTATGGCAACATTGCGAGAATTGGCAATCCGAGTTACAGCCGACTCATCATCATATCAACGAGAAATGAGTCGAGCATCACGACTTGGTACAGATTATTATAAAACAATGGAAGAGCGCTCAAAGCGTTTTGATGCATACATTGCTAGCAATAATCGCTCAGTTCAAGCAATGAATGTTCAGTTAAGTCAATTAAAATCCTCAGCCGTGGGGCTGGCTGCTGCGTTTGCTGGAGGATTTGCATTTACTAGTATTGTGAATATGGCTGATGACTGGGGGCAAATGGCTGCTCGTATTAGAATGGCTATTACATCTGTCGAGGGTTCAGCTGATAATTATGAGCAAGTACAGGGTCGCTTGCTTGAAATTAGCAATCGTAATGCTAAAGCCATCGAAGATTCGCAAGAGCTGTACGTGGCCACAGCATCATCAATGCGGGATTTGGGTTATAGCACAAATGACACGATCGACTTTATCGAGGCAATGTCAAACAGCTACACAATAAATGCGACATCAGCAGATAAAGTATCAACAAGCATTAACGCAATCACTAAATCGATGATCACCGGTAAAGTTAGTAGTAACGACTGGAAATCGATAATGGCATCTACGCCGAATGTTGTTACAGCTCTGGCAAACTCAACGGGTAAAGCCGAAGTCGTTATAAAACAACTTGGGATGAGCGGTCAAATATCAATGCGTCAATTAGCCGATGCAATGATAAAGGTGAAAGACGAAACGGGCGCCATGGCGGACGGCATGGGTAATACCGTAAAAGATGGTTTTACTCAGGTTTCAAACAGCTTCAAGTCGTTAATCGGTGAGATAAATAGCAACATGGGGATTACACAAAGTGTTGCTAGTGGTTTGAAAGTCGTTGCGGACAATATTCATTTGATTACTGGTGCTGGCGCAGTTTTAACTGCCGCAGGATTATCACGATATTTTAGCGGACTTTCGCTATCTGTTTTCAATGCAACAAAAACAACACTAGCAAATCGAACAGCGCAAATATCTCAAGCGCAAGCACAGCTAGCCGCGGTTAAAAGCCTGCAATTAAAAGCGGCTGCCGAGGTAAATGCTGCACGTTTTGAAGCGCAACGTGCCGTTGGTTTAAAAGCTAGTCTTGTTGCGCAAAATAATTTAACAGCAGCTATTAATCGTCAAACACAAGCAAATAATGCGCTAGCTGCTGCACAAACAAAAGTAAATGTGCTAACTAGCAAGTTTAATCTGTTATCACGAGCAGGCAGTGGTTTGCTTGGAATGCTTGGTGGTCCGCTTGGTTTAGCTACAACATTGCTATCCGTTGGTGCTGCATTTTTTGCAATTGGCGACGGCGCAGATAAAGCTAAGAAGCCGATCGAAGAATTACAACTACCGGTTGATCAACTACTCGCTAAGTTTAAAGAACTTCATACAGCACGACAGCAAGTTTTAACATCAGAACTAACTACTGATGTTAAAGTTGATGCGAAAGCGGTTGATGATGAAATAAACAAATTAGAACAGGAGTTATCTAAACGGCTTATACAATATACTGAAAACAAAAATGGAACATACCCCCCAGTTGTGCCATTCACGTCAAAAGAAGACAAGCAAGCATTAACGGAATATATTGCTAGTGTTCGAGAGTTGTATAAACAACTAGAAAACGGAGAAATTACGCATACTGAATTTGGAAATAAATTTGGTGAGGCTAATGAAAAAATTAGATTAGCCGTAAAAGGCAATGAGCAGTTTGGCTTGGCGTTGGGTAATTTAATTAAAGGGGTAACATCTTCAGCACAAAAGTTCGCTGAAAGCAAGGAAAAATTAGACGCTATCGGGAAAGCATCTAAACAGGCAGCAGAAGGATTAAAAGAGCTTGACGTAAAAGATTTTCCAAATTTAGAAAATCAGCTTGGTGTACTTAGTCAGCAACTTGATGTTAACAACGTCAAAGCAGATGCTGGAGCGGAAGCAGCATATGTGCTTGCAGGGCTACAACGAGCAGCTGGCGATGCTGCGCTTGAACATGCAGATGATTTAATTGCATTAGCGAAAGGGGCGGATTTATCAGGGAAAATGACTGATAAACTCGCTCAAAAACTATCGGAATTTGCAAAAAATCTACGTGAAAGCTTCAAGCTACAAGAGGGCTTCAAGCACACTAAAACAATCAAGAGCGCAGCAGAACTGTATAAGTCGCAGTTAGATAAACTCAACAACCAAATCAATGCATATACAGATATCACTGAGCTACAAAAAATCCGCAGGCAATTAGCGGAGGGCGAACTAAGCAAGTTAACAGATATTCAAAAGAAAGCATTAGAATCAAAAGCTATCGAGTTAGATAAGCTAAATGCGCAAAAAGAATATAAATCAATAATGGATTCTTTACGCACTCCAGCGGAGCAACAGCTAGATACTTACAAGCAGCATTTATCGATTATCGAAAAAGCAAATCTATCATTAAAAGAACGTGAAGAACTGCTTAATAGAATGGCTAAAAAAGCCGCTGAATCAGCACCAACATTCAGCTATCACAACTCTTACAAAGGTTTAGGTAGTGATTTACTGAATGTAGCGGAGGATGATAAAAAGCTGCGAGACTGGAATGAGCAACAGCTACAAATTCAAAACGACTTATTAGCACAAAAGCTAATTAGTCAGCAAGAATATGCTGATGCCGTCGTAAAAATTGAAGAAACTATGCAACAAAAGCAAAAGGATATTCAGTCTGCATATACACTCGCAACACTCGGCACATTCTCATCATTAACAGGCTCGATTGCTGATATGTTCAAGGAAACCGCCGGCGAATCATCTGCTGCATACAAAGTGATGTTTTTAGCTAACAAAGCATCAGCTATAGCGCAAGCGATGATTAGCACCGAAGTTGCAGCAGCAAAGGCGCTTGAATTAGGTCCAATAATGGGCGTTCCTGCCGCCTCATTAATTCGAGGTCTTGGCTATGCGTCGGTAGGCATGATCGCAGCTCAAACAATTTCAGGTATGGCGCATAGCGGTATTGATAACATCCCAAAAGAGGGTACATGGTTACTAGATAAAGGGGAGCGTGTAGTTGATGCTAGAACAAACTCCGATTTAAAAGATTTCTTGCAAACATCGAATAAATCAGGCGGTAATATAACTGTAAACGTACCTGTAAATGTTGGTAACGGCGGTTTATCTGAGGATGACGGAAAAGCGGTCGGAAATATGATAAAACAGTCCGTACTAGCAATTCTTGATGAGCAAACACGCCCGGGTGGCAAGTTAAATAGACGTTGATCTAATGGCTGAAATTTCATACCATTATCCAAAAATTAAGGAGATGGTATGAAAAAATTAATGTCAGTCGGTGTTGTAGGTTTTTTATTGGCTGGGTGCGCTACAATTAGCGATGCAAATGGAGAGGATTTTATAACAGCAAAAAAAGTTAATCCGCAATCATCCATGATTGGTTTTTGGGTGGGTGCGTCTGGTCCATATCTTAATACATGGAAGATCAATAATGATGGGACAGGTGAATTTTGTTACTCTTGGAATGGTAAAAATGTTAATGGCAAGTTAATTTTTAATGGTAAAGAGATAATTTATCAAAGTGGAGAGAAGTTAGAAATAACAGACACTAGCGGAAGTGTAATAGAAGCCAAGTCGTATTACTATGGCACAACAAAGTACAAATTTTATAAAGATGATAACCTGACAAAGTCATCAACATTCTGTCAAAATTTATTTAATAAATAAGGTAAATTATGATGTGGTGGGCGGCATTAGGTATATTTGTTTTTATTATTGCATTTTTTCTACAGATATTTTGGTGGACACCTCTGCAAAAAAGAAAAGGTCAATCAGATGAACATTTAAATAAGCCGTTGAAGCCGTCAAAAATATCAAAACTTAAAAAAAAAGAACTGATAGTTAACTATCAAGAACTTTCTAAGAAGAAACAATTTTATACAGAACCACCTATTTCTCGTGACAACTATTATCGATCTTTACTTGTTAAATTAATAACTGATAACACGCTAATCTTAGACACTGAAACGACTGGTTTGGATGAAAAAGCTGAAATTATCGAAGTAAGCATTATTGACTTAAAAGGTAATGTTTTACTTGATACCTTGATTAAACCAAAAAGAAAAATACCTGTAGATGCCATTAACATTCATGGCATCACAAATGAAATGGTGAAAGACGCTCCTCTATGGGAAGATATTTATAAAGAGTTTAGAAAAATAGTTAAATCAGCCGATTTGGTTTTTATTTATAATGAACGTTATGACAAACGTTTAATTATGCAAACATGCAGATTATCTGAAGTTCCATCTCCGACATTTAAAAGTGCATGCGTTATGAAACTTATGGCTCAATGGAATGGAGAGAAAAAAAGAAATGGAGAATATCTTTTCAAGTCACTTGACTTTATAGCCAGATTGAGAAAGGTGCAAATAGAAGGTCAAAAGCATAGGTCTTTAACTGATTGTAAAACAGTTTTATCTATAATTAATAGTTTTCTTAACCTCTAAAAGAATGTCGAGAGCGCACCAATAAAATAATATTAGTTGACTTTATTTGTTAACTTAATATATATTCTAAATAGGTGCTCAACACACCAACTCAAAGCGGAAACCGCGCCCGATAGTTTATGCGGTATTTTTATATCCAGATTTTATGGTCGGGTGGCGTGCATAATACAATACCGAAAGGGAACAATGCAGGCTGACTTTGAGCAGTGTTGAAGCACCCGACCGCCCTCAATCAACATGGGGGGGGATAACAATAAAACTCAAAGGATATAGCATGTCAAATCAAATTCAATTAGTTCAATTTCACAATCAACAAATATCAATTCTTAATTATAATAATAAGCCTTATGTTGCTATCAAGCCAATATGCGAAAACATAGGTTTGGATTGGGAAGCTCAAAGGCAAAGAATTAAAAGAAATGAAATACTTAATTCAACTGCCTTTATGATAAAGGTAGTTGCAAAAGACGGTAAAAATAGAGATGTTTTATGTTTACCTCTTGGCTACCTCAACGGTTGGCTTGCAGGTATAGAATTAAGCAGGGTTAATCCAGAAATAAAACCTATTTTAAAACAATATCAATTAGAATGTTTCGATGTACTTTATAATCACTTTATGCCAAAAGTAGCGCAACAGTTCCCTAACACAATTTCGCCCGAGCAACAACAGCAAATCCAACAAGCTGTCAACGAGCGAGTATATCGAACAGGAGAACGACATCAGGCTGTTTATTCAAAATTTCATCAACAATTTAAGATACCACGCTACCAAGATTTACCTGCTAGCAAGTTCAACGAAGCTATAGAGTGGCTTGGCGGTGTAAGCATGAGAAACTTTAAATCGATTAACATTGATAATCTAAAGCGTCAGTACAACTACTTAGCAACAATACAAGAATATTATTATAAGGTATTCGATTTATATAATGATGCGCTTTCCGATTTTCTAAATAAAAATAGCCCTGCTTTACATTATAGCTTTTCAACCGCGTTAAATAAGATTCAAGTAAATATTGGTTTATCACTTAATTTTATTCGCAGTGAAATAGATATTGGCTCAAAATCAAAAATAATAAACTTTGCGGCGGATATTGATTATCTAAATTAAAACTCAAATTCAAATCAATGCTTATAATTGTAGCTGGGTCCCGCCTTTTATGGCGGGGAATATGTCTAGTTTTTAATAATACACAGATTGCCGTTTAAATATATTAAGGTTATCATGAATATAAACTTAAACAATGAAGATATTGATATAATGAAAACCAACTTTGCTAGAATTGCATCGTATTTTTATAAAGGGGTTACCGTTAATGATGCTTTAAGAGAAGCAATTATGAATTCCATACAAGCTAACGCCACCAATATTTGTATTGATTTTCAATTTGCTTACGAAAAAACACTAGATGGAGAAGAATCAAATCTTGGTAATTTAAATAAATTAATTATAGAAGATAATGGCGATGGATTAACTAGACAAAATATTGATGCTTTCCTTGAGGTGGCAACTGAACACAAAAAAAATATTGGCGGAAAAGGGCTTGGGCGCATTTCTTTTTTAAACTTAGCGTCAACAGTTAAAGTTGAAAGCGTTTCAAATGAAAAGAAAAGTGTAGAATTTGATTTTACATTTAAAACAGATGAGAATGATATCAAAATATCTAATTGTAATGATGAACAGCATTCTTACACAAAAATATATTTAAGTGATTTAAATTTAAAGCATCCGAAAACGCAAGTTGTTTCTTGTGTTAATTTTGTAAAAGAAAAATTTAATTTGATGCTTTTTCTAAAACAACAAGAAACCCAAAAAAAGATTTCTATTAAGTTTTTAGTCAATGGAAGATTGTTTGATGAGGTAAGAAGCAATGATATTTGTTGTTTCAAAACAATCAATCATATAAATAATAACTGTGAGTTTTTAATATATGCTTTTAAGAACAAAGAAAAGCAGGGGGTACGTATATATTATTGTGCTAATAATATTCAAGTAAAACCAGTAGTGATATCTGAAACTTTTCATACAGAATATGTATTTGCTATTACATCAAATTTTTTTGATGAAAAGGCTAATGCAGAAAGAACGCAAATTGATTTTCAATCTAATGATAAGTTAGCTCAAGTAGATATGTTATTAGCTACCCCTAATAACAATTTTGAAAAAGAGTTGAAAGATATATGCCTTGACGTTATTCATAATTGCGAGCCTAACATCAAAGAAGATAATCAAAAAAGGCTTGGCAAACTAGAAGAAAAATATGGCTATATAAATTTTAATGATATTGATGTTAATAGTTTGGAGTTTAATGAAAAAAACATCATTGATTCCTATAGAAATAGAATAAATCAAAAAGAAGATAGACTAGCTATGTTACTCGATAAACCTGATATTTCCGCTGATGAATTGGTTTGTGAAGTGATTGAGCAAAATAAACATGAACTTGCAAAATATATCTTTCATAGGGATTTAGTTGCGAAAAAAGGGTTATCTTTAACTAATTCAAACGAAAATGAAGATGTTTTACATAACTTATTTTTTCCACAAAAAACTAGTGTTGTGGTTGATGATAAAACCGAAAATAATAAAAATCACTTATATCAAAGTTGTGTATGGCTTTTGGACGATAAATTTATGTCTTATACATACACAGCATCAGATATAACAATAAAAAAAATCAATACAGAAATAGGTAGTAATGATTTTGATTGTACATCAGAAAAAAGACCTGATTTATTTATTTTGTATAATAGCCCTGAAGAAAGCGAGTTGCTTAAAGACGTTGTCTTGATTGAGTTTAAGAAAGGTAATATTGATTATAAAGAAAAAACTTCTGCAATCGATCAAGTTGATGAATATAAAGAAAAACTCAAAAAAATTGTAAGTAATATAAATAACTTTTATTGTTATATTATCTGTGATTTTAAGGCTGATGACGTAGATATTGAAAGAGTTATGACTAATAGAGCATTTACGAAAGTTTTTAGTAATAACGGATGTATGTATTATGGTTATTTACCAGGTTCAAAGACACATGTAACTTTTGTTTCATCAAACAGTATTTTTGCGGATGCTGTTGCGAGAAATAAAACATTTTTAAATATCTTAAAAGGTAAAAATAATAACTGAAACTAAATTAGTTTTGACACTAAAACAAAGATTACGGACAAATAGACGAACAAACCACCTTCGGGTGGTTTTTATTATCAGTTGTATGGCGCTTAATAACCAAAAATGATTAACGTACTCTATTTTGTGCGGCTAATTCATTAATAGCCGCTTCTGCCAAAAAATTACTCCGATCTTTATAAAAAGAATTAGGCGCTTTAACTACGTTATCTATTCTATCGATAAGAATATCAGGCAATGTGATATTAATTCTTTTTTGTTTACCAACAAATGATGATAAATCAACATCAATAATAACCCATGTGTCGCAATGAGAATATTCGTCGTTGTTTTTATACGAAACATGATCATTATGAATATCTTTAACATCATAATCACCAGATTCGATCATGTCTTGAACTGTTAACAAAATAGCTTCAGTTGCCATTGCTGGAATATCACTTTCTTTATCAGCAGCAGAATAACAATCATATTTATCATTGCATAACGCAGGCACGACAATGCCGTAAGCTGTATTGCTATCGTTCGGTGTTTCAATGCCAAGAGTAAAAAACATAATACCTCCAAAGGTGGCGGGCTATAAAAGCCCCGCCGATTTTTTGATTGATCTTACTGTGCCAATCGGTAAATCCGATTTTGGATGAGGAACTGGAAACGTTTTATTAGTTATCGGTGAGTAAAACATATGATGACTACCTCTAACTCGTTTCAGAACACATCCTACGCTAGTAAGTTCTTTTATCAGGTCAGTTGATTTCATGTTTACCTCCTAACCTGAAAACAATTATACACACATATACACATTAATGCAAGAGAATATTTATTATGGAAACATTTCACTGGCAAGTTTCGCCGAATATGAGTGAAAAAGCCGAGCCAAAAATAAAAACCATTAAATTCGGTGATGGCTATGAGCAACGAATTCGGGACGGCATTAACAACGATCTGCGCTCATACAGTGTCACGCTAAAAGTAGCACGAGAAGATGCGCAACACATCAATGACTTTTTAACACGGCAGGGAGGGCTTCACGCATTTAAATGGAGAGAGCCAAATACGCACAGATTAATAACAGTTAAATGCCCGTCTTGGACATCTAACGTTATGAACACAGTAACAACGATTTCCGCAACATTCGAGGAGGTAATCGCATGATCCCAAAAAAAATGCTACTCGATATAACCAAAGTTGAACAAAATGCGATTATTGATTTGTACGAAGTTGATTTAACTAAAATCGTGGGAAACAAAACAATATTCAGATTTCATGACGGATTAAATGAGCTGCGTCGCCCAATTACATGGCAAGGTAATATTTATGAGCCGTACCCAATAAAAGTAGAGGGATTCGAAAAAAACGGTCAGGGCACTAGTAATCGTCCAACAATGAGCGTGAGTAACGCACTTGGTTTTATAACTGGATTAATCAATGATTTTGACGGCTTACTTGGCGCAGTTGTCACACGCCACGAAGTACCAGTTAAATACTTAGACGCTGTTAACTTCGAGAACGGCAATCAATATGCCGATCCGTTTTGCGAAATTATTTCAAATTATGTGATTGAGCAGGTGAAACAACAAAATTCAATGATTGTTACGTTTGAATTAGCGTTACCGTGTGAATCAGATGGCGCACTAATTCCTGCTCGTGTGATTATCGCTAATACGTGCAGTTGGATATATCGCTCATCAGAGTGTGGTTACACGGGTGGCGCAGTAGCTGATGAATTTGATAAACCGACTAACGACATCACAAAAGATAAGTGTAGTCGTTGTTTAAATGGTTGCAAACTTCGCTTCGGACAACACGGCATTCTTCCATTTGGCGGTTTTCCAACTGCTGCAAAATTATCATAACAAATCAGGGTATAAAGATGGGTAATAATCAACAAGAAAATTTCTTAAATGAAAAAGAAGCCACTCACAATGAGCATCCTCTGAGCCACGAAAGTAAACAGCGGCTTTATCGTAGATTTGGTTTTCAATGTAGAGGGTGGATGATTCCCAACACAAAGATCCCCGTGCAAAGTCTACAGGCTGTATCTGCCAATCGCCCGGGTGCTCTAATGATTTTAGGTAATTGTAAAAATCCTCATCCAAACAAGAAAGTTTGGATTTAAGGACTTTAGTTTGAAATGGTCTAAATGAAAACTCTATATAACCACATAATATTTCATCATCAACCCCATAATCACAACCAAAAGTCATAAATAATCCAGAGTCTGAGTTAACGTCAATAAGAAACTTTTTGAGCCATGGGTAATTACTCACCTCAGTGATTTCATTAATGCGATGCGGCTCTTTCACTAAATCTATTCCGCCGTTATTGGTTTTATTTCCATTAATTTCTTTTTTATAAGGAAATTTCACAAAGTGATCGTCAAATTTTGTTTTTTCCATAATAACTCTCATAAATTAAAAATTTAGAGCATAGCAAAAGAGTAATAAATGATCGAGAAAATTTTAAATCACGCTAAACAATGCGGTGAGGCAGAGTGCTGCGGATTTGTTATTGATAACAAAATATATCTACCATGCAAAAACATTTCATCAACACCGACAGAGACATTTGAAATTGCGCCTGATGATTGGATCAGAGCCGAACAACAGGGCGAAATAACTGCAATTGTTCACTCTCATCCTGATGGTTTACCTATCCTCAGCGAGGCAGACCAATTTTATCAGCAGCAAACAGGGGTGGACTGGTGGCTGGTTTGTGATAACAAAATTCACAAATTCAGGCACATCAAACCGTTACTGGGTCGTGAATTCAAGCACGGCGAGACTGACTGCCTAACGCTAGTACGAGATGCGTACATGCTAACTGGTATTGATTTGCCCGATTACGAACGGCAGGACGACTGGTGGCACAATGGACAAAACCTATACTTAGATTTACTACCTAAAAATGGTTTTGAACAGGTTCGGGATATTCAAGAGGGTGACGTTATCTTGGTTTGCCTTGGCTCAACAACCCCCAATCACGCCGCTATCTACATCGGCAATCAATTTATATTACATCACTGCCCGAAACGGCTATCAAAACGCGATTTATATAGTGGTTTTTGGAGCAAATACACACATTCAGTTTGGAGACATAAACAGTGGCAATCATCAAATTTTACGGCAATCTTAAACAATTTGGCGATAAATTTCGAATAAATGCTGATACAGCAGCGGAGGCTCTCAACGGCTTGTATTGTCAAATAAAAGGCTTAAAAAAACACATCATGAATGGTCATTTTCGTGTACGCATCAATCGACATGATATGAACGATGACAACCTACAACTTGGTTTGCACAGTAACATTCCACAAAATGCGGTAATCCATGTTGTACCTCGCGTTTCAGGTGCAAAAAGCGGCGGTATTTTTGGTTTCATAGCTGGCGCAGCGATGGTTATTGCTGGGGTAGTAGCTGGTGTTACAACCGGCATTGGTTTTGCGTTAGTTGCAGGTGGTGCTGGATTAATGCTTGGTGGCGTGGCTCAAATGCTAACAAAACTACCAAAAACAGACAAAATGTCGGCGGGTGAATCTAATAAAAACACCTATTTTTCTAATTTAGACAACACGACCGCGCAAGGTTTCCCTGTACCGCCCTGCTACGGGGAGATAAAGATTGGCTCAAAAGTTCTATCGCAAGGGCTTGAAACTTTAGACGACGCAACGAATACAGATAAAAAACTATCAACACCAATTCCTTGGGATGAAATCATAAAGGGGAAGAAAAATGGGTAAAGGATCAAAAAAGGCGAAAACGCCGAAAGAAGCGCAGGATAACCTGAAATCACATCAACAGCTTAGTATCATTGATTTATTGTGCGAGGGACAAATAGAAGGTCCATCAAATGGTCTACAGAGCGTCTTTTTAAACGACACGCCAATCCAAGCACCCGACGGTTCATATAATTTTAAAGGGGTTGAGGTTGAATGGACGGCTGGGACTCAGTCACAAGCACCACTTGAGGGGTTTCCAGCAACTGAAAACGAAGTGCCTGTGAATTTAGAGGTAAAAAATTCAACGCCGATTGTGCGCACTATTACCGATCCAAACATCGATAGAGTACGTGTAACTGTGGGTGTGCAGTCGTTAAGTTCAACCGATAATAAGGGCAACATCAACCGAACTTCTGTTAGCATGGAAATACAAATCGGCGTTGGTAGCATATGGAAAACGGTAAAAACGGTTGATTTAATCGATAAAAAAACACGCTCACAATATTTAACATCAGTCATTTTAGATGATTTACCGCCGAAGCCGTTTAATATTCGCGTGGTACGCAGAACACCAGATAGCACGTCATCATTGCTAGTTAATAACACGCTGTGGAGTTCGTACACTGAAATCTATGATACTAAATTTTCATATCCGAATACTGCCGTTGTAGGGTTAAAATTCGATTCATCACAGTTTAGCGGTGTGCCTCGCCGTAATTATCTGATTAAAGGTTTAATTATCAAGGTTCCTGACAACTACAACCCAGAAACGAGAGAGTATAAGGGATTTTGGTCGGGTAATTTTAAACTCGCATGGACAAATAACCCAGCGTGGATATTTTACGACATACTAACTAATACGCGCTATGGTCTGGGTGCTAGACTGGGTCAATTCGGTGTTGATAAATTTGCGCTATACACGATTGCTCAATACTGTGACCAACTAGTTGACGATGGTTTTGGTGGTAAAGAGCCAAGATTTACATGCAACTGTTACATTACAGAGCAACGACAAGCATATGATGTTATTCACGACCTGTGCTCAATATTCCGAGCAATGCCCGTTTGGGACGGCACACAATACACGGCAGTTATTGATAGACCGAGCGACCCTGTGGCGATTTATGCAAATGCAAATGTAGTCGAAGGGCAATTTAACTACACATCAGCAGCACAAAAATCACGGCATACGGCGGTTCATGTTCGCTACGTTGACCCAAAAAATAACTGGGAGCCAACTACTGAGTACGTTGCAGATGATGAGCTAATCAAACGATTTGGATTAAATGTAGCGCAAATTGATGCGTTTGGTTGTACGTCAAGAGGGCAGGCTCATCGGGTTGGTAAATGGCTAATTCAAACTGAAAAACTCGAAACACAAACTGTTACATTCAGCGTGGGAAGGGAAGGTATTCGTCATTTACCGGGCGATATTATCGGTATTGCGGATAACGATTTTGCGGGTACAACTATTGGTGGACGAATTTTAGAGGCAAACGGTAGCACGATTACGTTAGACCGCGACATTGATATTAAAAATCTGAAAAATGCATATTTAAGCGTAACAGATACAAATATGCAGCTACAAAAAGTAAAAATTCAGGCACAGATTAAACCCAATCAAATTGTTTTAGTGAGCAGCGTTAGTGTCGATGAGTATTCGGTTTGGGGTCTATATGACAATAAAATTAAACCGAGGTTATTTAAGGCGATAACAATAGCCGAAAACAGCGATGGCACTTACTCAATCACTGCGCTACAACATGAGCCAAAGAAAGAAGAAATTGTTGATAATGGCGCTAAATTCGAAACCGAAAGCGGCACCATTTTTGGCTGGTCAATTCCACCCGTTGAACAGTTACAAGCTGAAATAATCCCTGAATCTGATTTATATCAAGCTCGTTTGTCATGGTCTACACCTCGAACAATCCAAAATCTAAAATTCGAGGTAAAAATCTATCGTGATGATAAATTGATTAGCCGTGAAACGGTAAATGATACTGAATACTATCTATCAGACCTACAACAAGGTAAATTTAACGCAATCGTAAGAGGAGTGGCCGAAGACGGGCGACTTGGCGATGAAACCACGATTGTATTTTCTATTCTACCGCCGACTAAACCATCTGGTTTAGTACTAACACCGAGCGCATTTAATGTTGCTATACGTCCAGTAATGACAGCGGTATCGAGTTTAGGAACACAATTCGAATTCTACAAAGGCACAACTAAAGCTGAGGTAGAAGCAAAGCGTAATTATCTTGGTCGAGCTATGTCGCTTACTGACGTTGATTGTCAACCGGATACGGAATACTGGTACGGCGTGAATGCGGTTAATGTTGTTGGTCGTTCTGAGATGTTCATAACTAACACTCGGACATTAATTGCAGAAAACGGAGCTGGTGGGCTATTTAGAATTCAAACTCACGATGGAAAATTCCCAACCAATAACGGTACTGCTACTCAAATGTTCTATCGTGAATTCGGATTTTATCCAGCTCGTGATACCACATTAATTATCTACTCATTAGACGGTACAGGCAAAGTCGCTCATTCAGAGGCTCGTATGTATAACGGTGCACAATGGGTTGAGCCAGCTATGTTTCTAGACGGTGATTTAATCGCAACTGGCACGATGAGAGGAGATAGATTAATAGCTGGTACTGAAATCAGAGCGCCGTTAATTACGGGTGGAAAAATGGTTGCAGGTAGCGTCATCAGTGCAGGTAATCCGCCTGCTTTTGAATTGCTTGATGACGGCACGCTAAACGCAAGACGGGCTAACATCTCAGGCAACATCTATGCGAACTCAGGGCAATTAAATAATGTTGTGATTAATGAGAATTGTCAGGTTAAAGGAAAGCTAACAGCAATACAAATTGTTGGTGACATTGTAAAAATGCACACGTGTGCCAAAAATGGCTCTGTCACTATAGCGTCTGAGCCGTTTGACAGAGATTTATTTGTTTTACCCGTTACATTGATAGCGCAGAAACGGAGTGGTGGCGGTGGTGGTGACGGTATAAACTCTGATATATGGAATTACGGGGAGATTGAAATAGATATATTCAACAACACTAACGGTAGATTAGTTCTGAGGCGAAAAATTGAAACCACATCTCTTAATTTTGTTGCTAGCGATACGTTTTTCGTTGTAATACCAGCCCACACAACATTTACTGTTAGTATGCGCGAGACCAATAAATATAAAAAAACTGGCATTCCAGACGTCATCACGATTATGACATTAAAAAAATAACAACCGCTTAATTGCGGTTTTTTATTTTAGGAGTAAATATGGCAAAAATTTCAGGGGTATTAACAGACGGCGCAGGTAATATTATTAATAACTGCACAATCGAGTTATATGCAAAAAAAACAACAAGCAAAGTACTAACACAAACGCAAGCATTTCAAGTCGCAAATAATGGCAGCTACATGATGAACGTATTGCCTTGTGATTATGAAGTAAAGCTGATTATAAATGGATTTCCACCGAAAAAATTGGGCACTATCCAAGTATTTTCTGACTCAAAAGATGGCACATTAAACGATTTTTTACTGAATCCATCTGAAAGTGAAATTACACCAGAAATATTACAACAGGTTGTTAATGCTTGCAATGCGGCAAAAAAATCAGCAGATGATGCTAAAAAATTCGCATCGACAATTGATACAGCAACATTAGTTAAAAAATCAGGCGATGAAATGACTGGAACATTGCGAATCAACGACGGAGATAAATCAGCAATACAATTACAAAACGCTGCTGGGCAAATCTGGCAACAGCGCACATTTGCGGACGGCAGTTTTTGTCTTGAGCGATATAATTCTGTTTTAAATCAGTGGATTAGGTTTTTGAGGTACGTAGAGCCTGAGAATTCATGGAAATTTGAAAATATTGATGATGTCACAATTAATAATAAGTCTGTGTTAAAAAGTGGTGATTATGGTGTTGGGGCTGTTGTTGGTGCGATAGCTGAAAATTTTGATGGTCATCTTGCAGGCGGTTTTTATCAATGTAGCACATCTGATTTCTCTGATTTGCAATTTACGGGCGATAGTGCAGCGACACTATTAACGTATCCGAGCAATAGCAAATCGTGGAAAGTTGAGCAGTTATCAGTAGTTAGTAGTAAAACGCCGAAAATCTATTATCGTTGCGATACGCGAGATGGCAAACAGAAATGGTACGAAGCGATCACAACAGCGAATTCAACTGTAGATAGCAATGGTTTTCTGAAAAAAGCGTCGCCAATTTTGCGGTTGTTTGCGACTGAAAATATTGATGATGTTGATGATTTTAAAAAATCGGGCTGTAGTTTAGTGAATGATTTGGCCGCTGGCGTGACAGCTAAACGAATTGATATTGGTCATTACGAAATCAGCGGTAGTTTAGGTTTTGCAAAAGAGGGGTGGTATATAACGCTACCCGAGGACGCTAACGGCAATAAAAAATTTTTTGCTGAGTACTCAACTGATGAAAACAACATCATCACAGTTAAAACATACACACGAAAATTCGATTTTGAGAGCTGTCAAATCGTTGCTGGTGAGCCAATTGACATAACTGAGGGACGCTGGATAGACATTCGATTAGAAATGCCAGTTGTTGAGGTAATTGAGAATGAAGAGCCGATACCGAGCACACTAAATCCAGTCATTATTAACAATGATGAAAACTAACTAACAAA
>NZ_LZHN01000027.1:0-20068 GCF_001690435.1 Gilliamella sp. Nev3-1
CGGTGATTGTTTCGGTGTTGAATGCTATCACAGACCGGCATTTACGCTGGGGCTTTCCTAAATGTTTTAATCGTATCAGAAAGCTCGGCTATCAATGGAATCATAAACGGGTATATCGGGTGTATTGTGAATTAAAGCTTAATCTCAGGGTAAAGCGTAAAAAACGCATTCCTCCACGATGCCCGGAAAGGTTATTAGCCCCCAATAAACAAGGTGAATGTTGGTCAATGGATTTTATGAGTGACAGTAGTCGTAATCAACGTCGCTTTAGGACATTCAATGTCATCGATGACTTTAATCGTGAGGCATTAGGTATTGATATTGGTGTGAGTTTACCCGCAGGTAGAGTGACTCGTTATTTGGATAAATTGGCGGAGTATCATGGTTATCCGTTAAAAATACGCGTCGATAATGGACCAGAATTTACAGGAAAAACCTTTATAAACTGGGCTAAATCACATGATATAGCCATTGATTATATCCAGCCCGGTAGCCCTTATGAAAATGGTTATATTGAACGATTTAATCGTACCTATCGTACTGAAGTACTCGATTTATATCTTTTTAACAACTTAGCACAAGCAAGGAGAATAACCGAAGAATGGTTAACGATTTATAACACCGAAAGACCGCATGAGGCATTAAATAACATGACACCGCTCGAATATAAAACATTAAAACAGGCAGCTTAATTTTCTACGTGAGTTGTGTACTAAGTTTGGGGTATTTACAATACAGATTAAATTCACCTAGCAATCCAATTGGGTCAGGCTAGATAAAGTGGACTATATCAAGGCATAATACCTAAAAGTATTGTAATATAACCCCGTTTTTCTGTCTAAATATTGTCCCTGATATCTGAAGTTTTGATCTATTGATGCGTGTTCAATTTCCTGAATCCCTTTACTCCCAGAGCTGATAATTTCTTCATCTTCATTGCCCCTTTTGTCTATATGTGCCAGAGGTTCGTAGCAGCTCTGTCCGGGGTAGATATACAGGCTGCTGTGCTGATTCGGGCTGGTTTTCTAAATCATTATTAAGCCATTCTAGCGGATACGGTTGTAGGGGGCTGTGCTATTTAGCTGATGTTTTTCGATATGCTAGCCAAGAGCATCGTAGATATTGGAATGCCAATATCTTTTCAAACAACAAAATTAAGAAAAGGTAATGAAGATTATTATTCAATAAATTCTAGAATATATTTCTAAATTAACTATATATAGCCAACTCAGGCTTACAAAAACCTATAACAAAATCCATTAATTCTAAAATAATATCTTCTTCGTCAAGATATCTCAGGTTTTGTAAACAATCATACATGCAAATCTGTGGCATGCCTTTATTTTTAAAATCAACTAATACCTTTCTAATTTCCAATAAATCTTTATTTGAAGATATTTCTTTTTTCATATAATCAAGGAATTTCTGTTGTTCTAGCATTTTATCCATTTACTTTTTTAATTAGCCAATGCTGTTTGGTATTTTGAAAGAAGCATCGACTGTTTAGGTTGAATTGCGCCATGTCCTGATTTGTTTTGTACGTGCTGCAAATCATTACCAATGATCTGTTACATACAGGAATATCCCTATTAGGGCTAGCACTCAATGTTCTAGCTGAGTCTACAACTTTGGATTTACTTTTCTTTTTTGTCATTCTTCGAAATATGTCTGAATAATTTAATCCCCATGCTTCGATACAAGTCAACCCATTAGACGCATACTGATACAGATTAACGCCACCTAGCAATCCGGCTAAATCAGTGAATCTACATGTATCAGGATAGTATCACTTTGAAAGCCCGTTATTCTTAATAACTTCATTATTGTGATTTCAATTCTGCAATTTTATTCTCTTGCCACCACAGACAATACCTTTCGTAAAAGCTAAACCTATTGCACGTTTTGCACTTTCAAAAATATAACTATATAAACTCTCGTAGTTTTCAAATTCAGGATCTAAAATGAAAAAATTTTCATTTAACGGTTTAAAAAAACTTTCTTTTACTTCTCTTAATCCATATGGAGCCTGGTTTTTATCAGGAATGCAAATAGAGATAGAAATAACATACTCCTTATCTGATGGATAGCGCATTGATCTTTTGAAAACCCCAATACCATTTGTAGCCCGAGAATTAATCATTATTAAAATACGCCACCCATTTAAATCTAAAATATTTATTCGCGGTAACAAGTTATCAATATATTTGTTCAATTCTATCCACATGAAATGCATATTCACATTGTCATTTATTTTTGGTACTTCAGTAGGCAATGACACCATTATTTTTTTTCCCATAATATACCTTGTAAAATAGTTAGCACCACTTGTTCTTTTTAGTACTGGGTCTATAACGTTTATCTTTTTCTTGATTGGGTGGCAATTCATGTTTTAATATTCTTAAAAGCCTAACTCTTCTTGCCTCAATTCTTTTCATTTTATCTTTAGTTATTCCTCTATAAGTACGGACTACTTTCGATTCTGCATTGCCAAAGTTAGGGGCTTTTCGTACTTTTCTTATACTCGTATAAGCACGTCTATTTTATCCGCCAGCCATTACATCTTCTGCTTTACTAATTCCTGTTTTAGCACGGCGTTTAGATTCCTATCCATTACATCATATAAAACCCAATCTCAATTAGTGTCATTACTATTTTTATACCATCCAATTGTATCAATTCAAGTCAACCCATTCGGCACATACTGATACAGATTACACCTACCTAGCAGCCCAACTGAGTTGGACTGGGTAAAGCGTCCTATATCTGGATCATAGTACCTAAAGGTATTGTAATGCAGTCTAGTTTTTCTGTCTAAATATTACCCATGATATCTGAAGTTTTGCACTATTGGTTTGTGTTCGATTTCCTGAATGCGCTTACCCTAGAGCTGATAGCTACATTCCCAGAGTTATTCGCCGTTTGCATCGGTAAGCCGTTCTGGTCGGCGTAGAAGTAGCGGATATATTGTTTTTAATTGCCGTCTGTGCCTATACGTGCCAGTGGCTAGTCGTTGCTCTAGTGGGTGTAGATATTCAGGCTACTGTGCCGATTCGGGCAGGTTTCCTGTATTATTGTTAAGCTATCCCATAGGAACGGGTACGGTTGTAAGGTTTGCCTGTGCTGCCTGACTGATGTTTTTCGATACGTCGACCTAAGGCGTCGTAGGCGTAGTTGTAACGCTGGTTGTGGCTAGCACTTTGTTTGTTTTTGATGCAATAACTCTCTATCTTACATATATCTAATTATTGAGCTAACTTCTATAATTTTATTTTTTAGTAATATTTAATTTCATATTTACCAATTACATCAAAAATATGATCATAAGTGCTGAGTACTATACGTTGCCTTCCTTTTTTATGCACCTCATCAACTAAATCAAAACTAGATTTTAAATATTGCTCATAAGGATACTCATCCATTCTATAAATAAATAAACTATAAATATCACTGAAAGTAAATGTAACTTTAACTTCTGGAACATTCGATATCTTCGGTTTACAGCCTGATAATGCTAATGACGTATTAACAACTAAAGTAAATGGTATACATTCTAATTTTACGTCAGATAATATTAATGCACTTCGCGCATAAATTATACCGTATTTTGTTTGAATTTCTTTTGTATTCATATTATTTACACCTCAATTTTATTGATTTACCACCGGTTTTAGTTGTAAAACGCCGCCATAAAGTAGCTGAAGACAGATCCACTTAAGTAGCCCATCTAGATGGAGCCTTAGAAATTCCAGCCTTTTTAGCAGTATAAAGGCGCCTATTATCCAAACTAAAACGCACCTTGCGATAACAACTTTGTTTGTATATCAGTGGGTAAATCAAGCTTTTTTATTTTTCTAATAGTCTCTCGATTATTTATGTATGAATGATAATAAGACTATGTATAAGTTTATTCACTTTTTTATCGTTAAAGATTGTAAATATTGCCGATTTTTTGATTAAAGTAATGCATATATTTTCTTTAATTGTCCACAATATTTCTTACTATACGGTATTTTTATTTTTTTTAGATAATTAATTAGGTTATCAACATCGTTAGTAAGTAAATAATACTCTAATAAATGAATAATAAGAAAATTTTCATAGGGTGCATTAACTGAAATAGTGACATCCTTTTCATCATTCCCTTCTTGTTCATCTGGTTCATCAAAGAGAACGACAAACTTAATCGCTATATATTTCAAAAAAGAAGCAAGATTATTCGACAATATGTTTTTTAAATCAGATAAAGTGGCACCAGACAAATTTATTTCATTTGCATCATATTCAAACAATACCGATGGCAATTCTTTTCCGTTTGTCGTAATTTTATATTTTTTCTCTAATTTATCTAATGCCGTTTTATATAATGAGCTATTTATAAAATCTCGAATTTCATTAATGTTTATCATTTATCAACATCTCTTACTATATTTATAACACTATAACCAATGTGTTTATATGGATTGCTTTATGCTTCCATGAGGTTTATTTGGCAATCATCATCATGATTAAATCACTTTTTACTTTTATCATGGCGAGTTTTCTACTCTTTTGTTGCACTATTTTAGAGGGGCGTTACAGCTTAGATTATAATAAACAGATACATTATCTCCCTACAAAATATTAAGGAAACTATTACTATTAGCACATTTATAAATTATTGTTAGATAGTTATATTAAAATAATTATGCCGTTTGAACAAAAAAAAGTCCTGCATTATTAAAATCATCAATTTTCTTTTTTAGAAACAAATATCCAATAGCATCAGATAAAAATAAAGCTCCACCATCATGAACGGGAATATCTGATGAATATAATTGGCCAATAAAATCATATTCATTTAGCAATTTTTCACAAGCCACAATGCCATTGGGTATTTTATTTGACAAAAAAGAAAATGCTGGGTACTCATTATTCTTTAGTTGTGTCTTTTCTAATTCAAGATATTGAGGAACAAGACTATTACTATTTTCACGTAATTTTGATGTCTCAGTTAGTGTAACTCTGGTAAATCCTGATTTTAAATGATCAAGTTCTGCATCATCACCGAAATAAACAATATCGTCCAAAAAATATCTATTTTCATTATATGTTGAAAATACGGAAATATATTTAGCTTTAGGAAGATTAATTCCACTAATAGAATCAGATAATTTATCATTATCGATTGTGAATAATAATGTTAAATTTTCACCTAACGGATTTTGGGGCCAATTGCCGTCAATAAATGCTCCTCCACCAAATTTGATACCACTATTTTCGTTTGATGAAGGTGTAAGCTCATATACTAGGTGCATGATATCTCCATTAACATTTGCTAATTTCTTTATGAATTTTTACGATTTTTCTTAGTATACCAATTTTCTTTTTCAGGAACACCAGCTCTTCCCTGTGCTTCATAGTTATTCTAGTCGGTATAGATATACAGCCTGCTGTGCTGATTCGGGCTGGTTTCCTAAATCACTGCTAAGCCATCCCACAGGAAGCGGGTACGGTGTAGGATTTGCCTGCGTTGTCTAGCTGATGTTTTTCGGTACGTCGACCTAAGGCGTTGTAGACATAGCCGTAACGCTCACTAGCTTGGGTATTCGATGGATACTTCGGTCAACATGTGCTAAACATTGTATTTTAATCTTAGATTTTGGCCAAATCGACTAATCTATATATTAAAATGCCTTGATTTGATAGTAATATAATAAAATTTTAGATAATCGTAGTATTTAATTTTATAAATTCTTTAACTCTCTAATTTTAGCTAAGCCTTTTTCCAAACGACTAATATTTTCATACTTATTTTCTACAGTACTTTTATCTAAATATTTAAGCCATCCAGATACATATTTCCTGAATAAATCAAAACCATCTTCCGTAACAGCAGATTTCATTAATATAAAATCAGTTTTCAAATTTCCCTCTAGATCAAATGGCTCTACATTAATTAGTAAATGGTTCTCTTTGAGAAACGTTAATAAACTAGTAGATAATCTTATTATTTGGTTTTGATATTCTTTACTTTTATTTGCGCCTAATAACATAGGAATATTATGTAATTCAAAATCTTCATTATTCATTATTTTGCCTTATAACTTTTGATATACTTTCAATTTCGATCAGTTCGTTAGTATTTTTATTTTTCACATATATACTTCCTGTACTATGTATCCGAGCTTCTTTTGCTAATTGTTTATGCTTAGAGGCAGTTTTACTTGTTATCTCATAAGGACGCCATTTGCCTTTTAACCACAAAGTCGACTCTATGTCTTTCACCTGTTGTAAGGTTTTAACTGATTTGGCACCGGTTCATTTTTTAGAATTTGATGGCAGAATCAACCGCTACCTTTAACTGGCAAATACACAAAATAATATAGAATGGTGTCTCTCAATTTTCTATCTAAATACTAATCTATTATTTTAATTTTCAATAAGATCTTGATATAGTTCAATTAAGTCATTATTGTTACTTTTTAGGCATTTATTCATTAATTTGATTTTTAAGTCTGAGAAATTTAAGTATAGTAGTAATTCAGCTAATCTTCGGTATATAAAGTCATCGAAAGAAGCAAGGTAATGATCCAACATACTGCCTAATTTATGTTTTACGATTTTATTCTCTTTAAATTTGATTAATATATCTCTAGCTATAGGAATATTATCAATATTGCCATCGACTGATATGTCTATAATTATAGGAATTAATATTTCTAATTCTTCGTCATTAAAATCATCATCTCTTATGAATCTTAACGCTGTTCCTTGTTCTGATAATGTGTTTAATGCTAATAGTAATTGTTGGAAAAAACATTCTGATTTTCTAAAATAATATTTAGAAGAAAATAAATTTGTTTCAGATTCTTTTAAATTAAACCATTCTATAGAAAAAATTGTATTATCTTTCATTTTGTTACTACCATACTCACAAGAAATTGAGTTAAATAATTTTTTAAATTCATTCATGAATATATCACGTTTAATACCTAATCCATTAGGGAATGATTTTCCTTCAGGTATTGTATAGTAATGTTCAGTTAATGGAGACTTATTAGGATCTAATGTGGTTGATGCACCTTGCGGTAATTTTTTATCAACCTGAGGTTCTACCATACCAGTGCTATCAGTATCAATATCTTTGCTTGCTCTTGGTTTTTGGGCTTGCTTTTGTTTCCAAAAGCACACAATTCATTATTTAAGCCCAAGGATCAATCTAAGTCAACTCATTATTACCATTCCATATTCTTAACTCATAAAAATTCTCTGTTGGTAAAATTGAAAATCCAAAAGAGTTATTTATGGCAACTAGCAAACACTCTAACGTCTTGTTACTATTCTTTACTGTCATATTCCAAAATAATGTTGGATTTTGCTTAATGTTATTAATATGCAATTTTAAATAATAATATGTATTACAAGTGATAATTTGAAAAACTACTAAATCATTAGTATCAATACTACTCAAAAAATCACAAAATCGGTTAAATAATAAATTTTCTTTTACTGATAAATCTACTGACTGATGTTCAATATTATCAATAAATTTTGACAAAAAGACATTATAATCATGCGACTCAAACGTTATCGAATAGCTGTTATTATCAATCCGTAATTTATTTGAGATATTTTGAAGAATTGCCTTTTTTTCTTTTTCAATAACTGATAATTTCAATCTTTCTTTTAAAGATAATGACATTATTTTTTGCCTTTAGCATTTGTAATTTTTGTCATATTTTCAGGAATATGTTTACCATATTGATTATATCTTACTTTTGGTTGGAGAGGATCATCAGACAAATCATCAGCAGTATAAAAGTGAGGAACGCGACCAAATTTATTTTCTGGTTTTGAAGTATTTAGATCGGCGTGGACGTAAACTATTTCTTCATCTTCACTACCTATTTTAACTATGCGTGCCAGTGTTGGTAGTTGCTTTGGTCGGTATAGATATACAGGCTGCTGTGCTGATTCTGGCTGGTTTCCTGAATCATTTTTAAGCCATTCCACAGGAAGCGGGTACGGTTATAAGGGTTGCCTGCGCTGCCTAGCTGATGTTCTTCGATACACCGGCTTAAGGCGTCGTAGTGGTAGTGCTGGGTAGCGCCGTTGGTTTGTTTGCAGCCGATTTGTCCGTGGACACTGTATTGGTTTTTATGTCTTCCAAACCAATTAAATACTTTTAAACATTATTAAAAGGGTAAGTTAATTTTTTTATTCAGTTTTTCTTCAATAAGTGTCGATAATTCTTTAAATAAAGTTTCCCAAACCTGAATGTACTCTAATTTACTGATAAAAAGTTTCATATCAGGAATTTTTCCATTATATATGCCTACATCTGGTCCTTTCTTATATTCAAGTTCTACGCCTTTATCTTTAATTTCATAATAGAAGTAAAAATCAGAGCCTTGCTCACAAAACCAAATATCATCTTTGCCTGCCCAATTATTTTTTACTCGTTTGACAGATTTAACAATGTCTTCATAACATGCTGTTATGTCCGCATAAATGTAAAAATGTACTCTATAGTCGCCTTTCAGTTTAATGTAAAACTCAGGTTCAGCATATCTTCTCAATTCTTCCAATGCATATTGAAAAGGAGTTAGTTCGTCATCAATATCATCATCAATATCGCCTATGGGATTTTGATAGTTAACCTCAAATATAGTTTCCATTTTAATCTCCAGGAATATAGGGACAGGCTATAATAGGTTTGCCTCTAATGACTACTCTTATAAATCTTACAATATCCATTATTTTTATTGTTCTATCAGGATAATATATTTTTGATAATTGTGATACTTTAACATCATGTGCTCCATGTGTGTTGGTGCTTTAGCAAACGCTTCCTCTATTATTTTGTTATCATTAAATGCCTTATAGGCTCAGAGTCTTTTGGATTTTTTTCTTGGTCAATTAATTTTTGTGCATTAATTTGAGAACCATGTTGATTACGGGCATATCCATATTTTTTATAACTTTCCCTGTTTGATGATTTAGCTTACAACTCATTAATCCAAATGGATCCAACCAAGTCAACCCATTAGGCGTATACTGATACAGATTAAAGCCACCCTGTGATCCTATCGGATTTGGCTAGGTAAAGCTTCCTATATCTGGATCATAGTGCTTGAAAGTATTGTAATGTAGTCCAGTTTCTCTGCCTAAATATTATTCATGACATCTGAGGTTTTGCTCTATTGATGTTCAATTTCCTGAATATGTTTACCCCAGAGCTGATAGCAGTATTTTCAGACGATGTCATTGTTTGCATCGGTAAGCTTTTCTGGAGAGCCGTTCAGGTTGGTATGGATATACAGGCTGTTGTACTGATTCGGGTTAGTTTTCTGAATCATTTTTAAGGTATTCTACAGGATGCGGGTACTGTTGTAGGGTTGTCTGCGCTGCCTAGCTGATGTTTTTCGATACGGCGTTTCAGGCCGTCGTAGTGATATCCTCTGAAATGTAGGAGAATCAGGTTGCTGTATTCTGTGCTTATCAATCGGTCGAGGCGATCGTACTGGTAGCTGCGTTCTGTTAAGATACTGGGCAGGGTAGAATGCTAGTCACGCTGGGTTGGTTTGTGTTGCAGTCATATTTGAATGTGGTGTTCAGCCGCTCTTGTGGCGTAATACTTCGCGGTGCAGGTTGTCGGAACCGTAATACAGGCTGTTGATGGTGCACCCATCTGGCTGTGAATAAAAAAGATGAATAATCTACTTGAATGTTTTGAATTTTGATAGCCAATAATTGCCTTTATCATATACACAACCAATTAAAACATTTCCTTCTGTTTTGATCGTTAATTCACGACTATAACAATATTTTTTTTCAAAAGACCAGTTTATATCAGCAATATCGAGATATTTCATAATAAGTTCAAAACTTGTTTCAGAGTATATAATTACATTATTTAATAAAGTAATTGGATGACGAGCTACATCAAATCCTAAGGAATGTATCTTGGAATCAACTACCATTATTTCCAGTGAATCATAAAAATAAGAAAAACCTTCACTTTTGTTCAATTTATCAAAGTGATATTTTTTACCCAAATCTTTTTTTTGCAAAATAGAATATATTTCTTTTTCTGATAAGCCTACTTTTAATTCCAAATATATTCCTGTTCTCAGAAAATCAGTTAAGTCCATTAATTTTCTCCTGCATTTTTGAAAATTTAACCACACCCCGCTCGGCCAATTCAATTGACTTTTTATTACTATTTGAGTCATTTAATATCTTTTTAAATTCTTCTATGGCATGAGATACTTGAGTTTTAGTTTTCCCCATAATTTTTTATTGTTTATCAAACCGTCTATATGCTTGTTCGCTTGGGTTATGGATTTTTTACTAATACCTTTCATGTTACTAAACCGCTTCCAGATAAGATTGTCAGCTTTATCTAAACCTAATTTAGCTTCCGTAGTTTTTCTTCCATTTATAGATATATCTAAATAAAATCTTTTAATCCTTACATTATCGAAATGACATGGTTGCATTTTCCCTGTACAGTCAATCCTAATGGATCGACCCAAGTCAAATCATTAGGTGCATACTGATATAGGTTAAAGTCACCCAGCTGGTCAATCGGGGGCTAGCTAGGTAAAGTGACCTATATCCGAGTTATAGTATCAGAAAGTATTGTAATGTAGTCCAGTTTCTCTGTCTAAATACTGTCCCTGATATCTAAGGTTTTGTTGTATCGGGATGTGTTCGATTTTTTGAATCCGTTTTCCCCAGAGCTGATAGCGGTATGCTCACAATACTGCGCCATTTACATAGGTAAATTTTTCCTTTTAGCCCTGATTGCATATCTCTAATTGTTTATACGATAATGAAGATATATTTCATATTCATCATCATTAATAACCAATATTCTTTCAGGTTGTAAAAACAATAATGATAAATCAAAAGATTGGTTGTATTTAAATATACTATTTAAAAAATTATCAAGATGATTAATATTTAAGTGTATCGCAATTTTTTCTTCAAATAGTTGGATGCATTTAAAAAAATTATTATTTAAAGTGTTATTTATAATTTCAATTAATTTTTTTTGGCTAATCGGGTGCTCTAGCCTGATTTCGCTATCAATTTGATCAATCTTGAAAAAAATTTTAAGCTGTTCTTTATACCAAATAAAATCTTCATTATTAACAGACGAAATTGTAAATGATTCAATTCCTTCTAATTGACTAACATATTCTTCTGCTTTTTTATAAAGTAATTTTTTTTCAAGTTTATTATTCATAATATATGTGATGATCATTGGTTAGCGAATCAATAATTTTTTGATATCGTTCTTGTTCGAAGTCATAGGTAATTGAATTAGCACTACGTTTTGATTGGTCCGCATTTAGCTATTGGATCATTTGTTTATTCTACTGTGACACGTTTATGTCCTTGTGCATTTTTATATTGATAATACCTGCCATGTGAAACATGGCTCTATTAATAATTTTATTTGTCTAATTTATAGGGGAAAAGATATTTTTCTAATATTTCATTTTTTGTTTTCTCATCAAAATATCTATTGTTTTGTTTTTCATAATTAGCTATTTTATCAATAGCAACACTCTTATTCATTTCAGGAATATTTGAAAAAATTCTGTTCCAATCTTTTTGATTCCCATACATTTTTATCAATTTTTCAAAAATTGAATTAATAATGGGGCTGCTACAATAAAATAACGAGTCTGTTTCCTCACAATCGAACTTTAAATAAAGAATTGCTTTGGTTAAAGCATTTACTTCACTTCTAGTTAATTCTATTTTTTCAATATCCATTATTATCAACCTTTTGTTTTTACACTAGAATTAATTTGATTGTTTGTCAGTTTTAATCTGGTTTCATAACCTAAACTTGACAAAAAAGAATATGGATTCTTACCAGAATATAATACCTCATTTAGTGTTAACTTTCCTTTATAAATATATTCTAATAATATTAGTCATTACATCTTTCGGGCTCATTAAAATATCTGTGATATAAACTTTACTTTTACATAAGATTCTAAGACACCTATTCGCATGATGTTTTCTAGGCCAATCGAATCCGTATACTGAATACAGCAACCCCATTCGGTGTGGAAGTAGACTGTTTTTTCCATCTCCACTGCCTCTTTTACCTATGCGTGCCCATGGTTTGTAGTTGCTTCCGGTCTGTGTAGATATACTGGCTGCTGTGCTGATTCTAGCTGGTTTTCTGAATCATTTTTAAGCTATTCCATGGGAAGCGAGTACGGTTGTAGGGTTGGTCTTCGTTGTGCCTAGCTGATGTTTTCGATACAGAAGCATAAGGTGTCGTAGATATAATCGTAACGCTAGCTGTGATCGGATTGTTTGATGTGTGTTTCACTTAAGCTTAATTTTATCTATTATAAGCTAGTGGCCGATTTTATTATTTGGTGTCGATATTCTTTGCTTTTATTAACAGTTAATAGCATTGGAATATTATGTAATTCAATATCTTCATTGCTCTACCCTTATCACTGTTGATAAATTTTCAACTTCAATTAATAATTTAGTATCTTTATACAAATATTTTTATTTTTTAATAAGGTATATTTGTTTTATTAATTGGAACAAAATCACTTAATCCTATTCTCCATCGTTGTTCAATATATTCTAATAATTCATCGAAATTAGAAAAAACATATTGTTCAAATGAAGTTATTGATTGATTGAATGCATTATCATTATCAGTTAATGCTGGATCTGCATAATATGTGCGGAGCTTATATAAAAAAAACACTTCTTCCTCATCTATTATTGGTTTTATAAGTTGATCTATATAAAGCGAATACAAGGAAAATTCCCATTCGTCGTCATCCCCAGGTTTTGCATATTCAATAGAATAAATCTCAATAAAACGAGTTTTATTTTCTTCTAATCTTTCAAAGAATTGCCCTTTCATTTCATAGGGAAATGGATGGTAAGGATTATTGTATTTTTTCTTATTCATAAAATATTCTAATAATTCGACTGTTATAGATGTGAATTAGCAAATGCGCACTTTCAGAAGCATGATCTCTAATTTTCTCATTTGGATTAAATTCATCCCAATGATAAGTTCCTTTTTCTACTAAATGGACGAGGTAATCAGTCAGATGCATCTTTTTGTGGGCAAAATGTTCTTGATTTAGTGGTATCCATATATCCTTTGTGTTGAGGATGTTTTTCGTTCGCGGAAATTAACGCTCTCAATATTTCTTCTGCATCAGCTTTATTTCGTACTCTTATAAGAGCTTATTTTCCTTTAGTTAGCTGCTTTTTAATGTGCTTAATTGCCTGTAATAAATTGCAATTCCTCCTACGGAACGGTCTAAGCCAACCCATTAGGTGCATACTGATACCGATTAAAGCCACCTAGTAACCCAATCAGGTCTGGCTGGGTAAATCTACTATATCCGAATCATAGCTCCTGAACATATTGTAATATAAGCCAGTTTCCCTGTCTAAATATTGTTCCTGATATCTGTGATTTTGCTCTATTGATTCTTGCTCAATTTCCTGAAATCGTTTACCCCATAGCTGACAGCTACGTTTCCACAATATTTCACCGTTTGCATCGTTAAGCTCTTCCGAGCAACGGTTAAGGTCGGTGTGGAAGTAGGCTATTTCTTCATCTTCGCTGCCTCTTTTGTCTATGCTTGCTCGTGGTTTGTAGTTGTTTCTGGTCTGTGTAGATATACTAGCTACTGTGCTGATTCTGGCTGGTTTCCTGATCATTGTTAAGCCATTCCACAGGAAGTGGGTTCGGTTGTAGGGTTGGTCTCCACTTGTGTCTAGCTGATGTTTTTCGATACGTCGACCTAAGGCGTCGTAGACATAGCCGTAACGCTGGTTGTGGTTTGAATGTTCGATGCGTGCTTTGCTTAGGCGATGTTCGGCATTGTAAGCTGTAGTGCTGGTTACGTCGTTGTTTTGTTTGCTTTTGACGCTGCCATACGGGTGATAGCTATAGCTCTGATCTCTGAATTTAAGTAGATGATTAAAACGCATCAGGTTGTGGTTGCGGCAGTCTTAATTTACGTCCGTAAGTTTACATATTCTTCAAAAAAACATCTGAATGACGGTGCTAGGACGTTTGATATTTTTCTTGAGAAGAGATCATAATTAACTATTTGTCCATAAGTATTTTTCCTACAATCAACACAGCAACATACATCGTCATCTTTAAAATAAATAACTGCCATATCTAATGGTAATGAGTATTCATTTCGACATTGACAAGTATCATAATAGATAGCTCCTCCAGACTCAGCCAAGGCATTATTATCAACTATGCCTGATATTTCTTCACCAACAACCCCTCCGCCACCAACCAATAAAATAAATTCTTTTAATTCATTTGGTAATGACAAATTTAGCTTATTTTCAAGTATATTAATTTGTGATTCATCACAAGCTCCAAGCCAATATACTTCGTCTTGAGCGCCATGATTTAAACGCGTAACAAGATTTTTAATATCACCCATATAGTTATCACCTCACATAAAATCCAATGCCTTAATTTACAATATTCTTTTATTTTTCATCATTAAAAAATAATTGAAATTCTGCTGACATTATATTCTTTAATCTTTATGATTCCGGATAGATAAAGCCGAAAAATACTTTAGCTTTCTTATGTCAATATGAGTAAAGGTAATTTAGATATGACAGGTTTGTTGAAAAATTTTCATTATAAACTAAATTGATAATAAGTATCTGATAATATTATCTTTTGTTACCTTTTTAAGGATTACAGCATATTCATCTTTAAAATACCCTATATCAGATATTTGATCTTCTGCATCTTGAATAAACCGTATCGGATCATAAAAATTGAATGTGTATATATTTCCATTTACTGTAACTTCAAAATTTAATACAACTCCTTTAGATTCGCATTCAAGTTGAAACAAATTGTCATACCAATCAGGAAATATAATATTCATTAATCTAATACCTGTATTTTTGATAGCGCAACCTGATAATTTTCAAATTATCGCTAATAGTAGTCATATCATATTTTATGAGGAATAAACCCTTTACTAGATACACTAGTAGGATTATCAAAAACAGAAATACCGCGTGTTGTCTTTACTAAACGCTGATTTACCAATTTGATACTCTCCTAGTTTTGCTTTAAAAGAAACAGGTTCCCCTTTTTTGAACCCCATGAAATAACAAACAACTCCACCCAAGAGGATCAACCTAAGCCAATCCATTTGGTGCATAGTGACACAGATTAAAGTCACCAGCTAATCCTATTGGGTCCAGCTGGGTAAAGCGTCCTATATCCGGATCATAGTACCTGAAGATACTATAGAGTAATTTAATTTATTTTTAGAACATCAATTTTTCCATTTTTCACCTCTGACATAACTTATTAGTTCATTTTTATTTTTTGGTTCATTAGGAAATTTCAAAATTGAATCATAACTACAATGACCAATAATCGATGATTTTATGTCATCCAAATAGTCAAAAGCAGCCTCGGGAATGTTATCGTAATCTGGATCGGATAAATTATTTTTTATATATAAAAATGCAAATTTATATATCTTTTTTCTATCCCATTTAGATTGTATTAATTGCCTTAAAAATAAATCTATTAATTTCTGTGATGTATTGTTTTCATTCACATCCCATGATTGCATTATTCTTTTCAAATCTGCAAATGCCTCTTTTTCATTAACAATAAGTTTTGTCATTTATAAGCTAATCCCATTTAATTTGATTAAGCAATTTCTGATATTCATCAAATGTCATGTTTTTGCTTGAATATATGAGAACCATGATCATTAATCGCTGCAAGTCTATTAGGCAATTTATCCAAGTTTGTAATAGTATTTACAAATACCTCGTTTGGGTCAACAGGTAAAGGAACTTGACTGCCACTTAAACTTTGTTTGCCTGTTTAACTTGGATTAATCATATCAGTTGCATTATTTACTTCACTAAAATCATAGAACTTAGGATTTCCTGATGCCGTTTGTATCGATAAGCTCTTTCTGATAACCGTTCAGGTTGGTGTGGAAGTATATTACCCTTTGTGGTTGATTACTTCGTTTATCTCTACTTGCCAGTGATTCGTACTTTGGTCGGTATAAATATACAGGCTACTGTACTGATTCGGGCTGGTTTCCTGAATTATTGTTAAGCCGCCCCATAGGAAACGATTACGATTATAGGGGGGAGGTGTTGTCTAACAGATTTTTTTCGATACATCGACCTAAGGCATCGTAGACATAGCTGTAATAGTTGTTTTGGTCTACCTCGCCGATGCGTACTTCATTTAGGCGGTGTTCGGCGTTGTAGCTGTAGTACTGAGTAGCGTCGTTGGTTTGTTTGCTTTTTAATGTCGACAGTTATAAATTATTTTTTCTTTTTGCCTCTTTTAAATAAAAGTTTATATATTTTTTTTGCCTTTCCTGGAATGCTCGCGCTTTACCATATTTATAAGCCTCATCAAAGTATTTATATGCTTCCTCTAACTGGTCTAATTCATAACAAACCATTCCTAGATTAATTAAAGGCCCCGTATTTATATTAGATCCCCTTGTTTGTAATGAAATTACACCCCATTTTTTAGCAGTAATAAAATCTGATAAGTCAAAATAAGCACTATATATACATTTTGAAATCCAGCTAGCTATTTCCCAATCTAGCTTTGGTTCGGGAAGTAATTGCCAAGCATCATTATATTTATTTAAGGCATTGGTAAAATCTTTCTTGTCATGATATTGATTACCAATTTCTACTATAGCAATTATTTCTTTTTCCAATTTATTATCAGATAGTGTTTTCATCTTTATAACCTTACTTGTTAAAAATACTGCGATTTTTCTATTAGACCAATAAAACTTTCAGAATCTCTATATCTTTCTTTTAAACATGCTCCTTGAGAAGGATTATGACCAAAATATTCTAATTTATAATTATCTAAATCTCTCATGAATGATCTTACTTTCTTAGATTTAGATCTATGGCACTTACCTTTCTGATTCCAATATTTAACGGCATCTTTTAAATGTGCCATATCAGCATCTTGAACATAATACCATTGGTTATTAGTTGAATTTTTGAATTTCATGTTGTTACCGCTATCACGAATGCGACCCTTAGTGAGCATTCTTGCAATAACTTCCTGTCCTGTTTTGCTTTTCTTGCTTGGTGTTCTTCCCATGAATCTAAGATGGTAACTACTTAATCCCCCCAAGCTAATCTGTAGTGCTCGTCATAGCGGTAATTGGTCTGTTTTTATTTGCTGAGTTTTTGATTCAAGCTAAGATTAATTTCTGCTATTACTAGCCATAGAATAAACAGCAAATAAAATCGGAAAGATTTTAAATATCAATCCTGATTTTAATAACTATTTGTAGCTTACTTCACATTGGCCAATAACATCAAAAACATGATCATAAGTACTTAAAATATAATGCTCATCTTTCTCTTTATCGAATATTTTATCGAAGCATGATATCATCATTGGCTGATAACTTGATTCATCAATCATTGTAATATTTAAGCTCTTTATATTTTCAAATTTAAAATAAATTAAAGCCTCTCCTTCTAGCCCTTTACTTGGTTGGCAAAGCGACAATTCCAAAGAAGCTATTACCTTTAATTCTAGGGGAAACATATTTAATATGACGTCTTTTAATATTAAAGCGTCTCTTCCATATATTTCTCCATATATTGTCTCAATAGCCTGATTATGTACTGTTAGCATCTTACTTTTATCCCTATCCCACCAGTTTTTGTTGAAAATATATTGTTTAAGTTAATTGACTTCAAATCAGATTTAGTTGCCCAAACCGCAGGCATACGTTTTATACTGTAACTAACTCATAAAATAGTACAGCAAAAAAGTAGAAAATTCTCTATGATAAAAGTAAAAGGGGGATTTAATGATGAAAAAATGGTTGAACATTAAATCGTAGCTATTTTAACAGAAGCTGAGGCTGTATTGCCTTAAAGAACTGTGCCGTAAATACAGGTAAGTTTTAATTGCTATTGTTTAAAAAGATGGATAGGCTACACTAATTAGTACCAGTTTAATAAGGTCATTGTTATGATAACCAAAAAACAAAAGGAACCAACAATGACAAATCTCATTTCAAGAAGAGAAAAACGCAGTTTTAGTAATGAATTTAAAAAACAGAGGGTAATGTTATACCAAAATGGCAAAAAACGAGCGGATATTGTCACCGAATACGACCTGACTAAATCCGCATTAGATAAGTGGATTAAGCAATATCAAACCACTGGTGAGTTTACAGCTCAAGCTAATCGTCGTGCTCAAGAAAATGAGCTCATAGCCCTACGTAAAGAGAATAAGCGATTGTTAATGGAGAATGACATCCTAAAGCAAGCGGCGTTGATAATAGGACGAAAATCAAATTAATCACCGAGAATCAACATCGATATAGTTTACGTGCGTTATGTCGATGTTTACAAGTGTCAAGAAATAGCTTCTATTATCAACTACAATTAACCAGTAAAAAAACAGACAAAGAGCTTAGTAAAAAAGTGAAAGCGGTATTTAACGATAACTATCAATCCTATGGAACAAGGCGACTACAAGTAGCGCTTAGAAAGAAAAGCATACTATTATCCCGTCGCCGAATTGGTCGAATCATGCAAGAAAACGGATGAGTATCAAAATATACCTGTAAAAAATATCGTGCTAATACAGAACAAAGCAACGAATCAACAGTAAGTAAGCAACTTAATCGTGAGTTTACCGTAGGCCAACAACGCAAAGTGTTAGTGACTGATTTAACTTATGTGAGAGTAAAACAACAATGGCATTACCTTTGTATGATTATTGATGTAAGCAATCGAGAAATCGTGGGACGAAGTGCTGGAAAACATAAAAATGCTCAACTGGTTATGGATGCTATCAGCCAAATCCCTATTAACTTAAATTCAGTTGAGTTATTTCATTCAGATAGAGGAAAAGAATTTGATAATCATCTACTTGATGAATGTTTAAAGGAATTTGGCATTGAGCGTTCATTAAGCCATAAGGGATGCCCTTATGATAATGCTGTTGCTGAAGCAACATTTAAAGCGGTGAAAACTGAATTTTTGTCAAACACGATTTTTGATTCACTTGAACAACTCAGGTTGCAATTTAATCACTATGTGGATTGATTTAATTACAACAGGCTTCATTCGTCTTTAAATTACCAGTCACCCATTGAATATAAAATGAATCTATGACCTTATCTTTTTGGTACTAAAAAGTGTGGACATATCAGTACCTTTATTTTCAATAGTGTAGGTTAAAGCAAATCCACCACTTATAGCTAAAGGAACACCTAATCCTGATTTTTTAATATTTCCAAATTTTAAATCATTATCTGATATAAAATTTTGGTGAGATTGAAATACTTGATTATATTGCTCAAAAGTAGGATATGTCATAACCTTAACCAATTAATTTATTTTAAGAATGATTAATGTTGAGTCATCTATTTTCATTTTTTTATTTTTCCGTGCTTCCATTACCTTTGTATAAAAAAACTCATTTAAGTTACTCAAATTGTTTTGTAAATTGAGTATATTTGTTAGATTTGTAGAACTTTTTAATAAATTAAAAGAATTAATAAGCCAATCAGCTAAAGCATCCGTACACAAGAACAAATAGTAATCATTATATTTACTTAAATTTACATACTTAGTGTATTTATCAAAATCAAAAGTGTTAAAGTTTTTCTTAGTTGAAATCAGTTGAGGACAGTTTTTAAAATCAGGAATATCAAAAATTTTCTGATATTCGTATTTATGATTATTCTTACAATTCCTATAAACCCTTGTCTTTTTTTTCACACGTGATCTTTTCCTTTTTAAATAGTTTTTTGAGGACTTTTTAAATAAAAAAATACAACTATCACCAATACAAGTAATTTTTAAGCTATTTTTAATTTGACTATAATTTACACCTATAAAAGTGGCAAAACTTCCCCTTTGATAAGCCTCAATTTGGGTCCAAGTCATATTATGAATATCATGTTGTTTCGCATAATCTTTCTCGGCTGAAATTAAATATTCGTCAAATGATGAAAAAGTTTTACCAACAAATTTTTGA